>JBJEAG010000241.1:0-8904 GCA_051868855.1 Alloprevotella sp.
AAATATCATCTCTAAGAAATCAAAATCCAACTCAACCTAATTTATAGAACATCCCATAAGAGAAATGATGCGGTCTGTCTGAGGGTGAAAATGAAGGGTAAAGGCGGGTTGCGACACGCAGAAAGTGGCGCTTCGCCGCTGCGAAGTTAAGAAAAAATGCCGAAGAGTGCCGCTTTTGAGGATATGTTGCTAAATTTGCTTCGTTTAAAGAGACGTTTTTCTTCTTGAAACGTCTGTTTTTACGCCATTGATTATGCGACGTCCTTTTTCTTTGTATTCCTTTGAACGTCCTTTTTACTTATGACAAAATTCATCTCTTGGAACGTCAACGGGCTGCGCGCCTGTGACAAGAAAGGTTTCCGCGAAATTTTCTCCCGGCTCGACGCCGACTTCTTCAGTCTGCAGGAAACCAAAATGCAACCCGGTCAGTTGGACATGGAGTTCCCCGGCTGGCACTCCTATTGGAACTCGGCTGAAAAGAAAGGCTACTCCGGTACGGCGGTCTTCTGCAAAGAGGAACCGCTCCGCGTCACCTACGGGCTCGGCATCGAAGAACACGACCACGAAGGGCGCGTCATCACGCTCGAAATGCCCGACTTCTTCCTCGTCACGGTCTATGTGCCGAACTCGCAGGAAGAACTGCGCCGCTTGGACTATCGCATGACGTGGGAAGATGCCTTCCGTGCCTACGTCAAGGGACTCGACGCGCAGAAACCCGTGATTGTCTGCGGCGACCTCAACGTGGCGCACCAAGAAATTGACCTTCGCAATCCCGCCACGAACCATTTCAGCGCAGGCTTCACCGACGAGGAACGCGGGAAGTTCACGGAATTGCTCGAAGCGGGATTCACCGACACGTTCCGTCACCTCCACCCCGACACCGTCGAAGCTTACTCCTACTGGTCCTACCGCTTCAAAGCGCGGGAGAAGAATGCCGGCTGGCGCATTGACTACTACGTTGTCAGCAACCGACTCGCCGACCGCGTCGAAGAAGCCGGCATCCTCTCCGACGTCTTCGGCTCCGACCACTGTCCCGTCAGTCTCGTGCTGAAAGATTAAACGCGTCGCGGCTTTCGTCCGCTCTGTTCTTGCAAAAGAGAACTCATCTGTTCTTGCAACGAGAAACTCATTTACTATATAATAAGAAACAAACACACTCATTCAACATGAAAGAATTCTTCAAGTACACTCTGGCGACCGTGCTCGGCATCGTGATTGTGCAGGCTTTTGCCGCCGTGCTCGGACTCATCATGCTCGTCGCCATCTCCGTGGGTTCACAAACCACGCCGTCGGTCGAGAAAGGCAGCGTCCTCCGCATCAATCTGACGGGCGAACTCTGCGAACGCTCCACCGAAAATCCCTTCGCCGAACTGATGGGCAACGACCTCCTTGCCTCCCAAGGACTTGACGACCTCCTCGCTGCCATCAAAGTTGCCAAAGAGAACGACAAAATCAAAGGCATCTATCTCGAAGCCGGAGTGATGCAGGCAGACTATGCCTCTCTCCAGGAACTGCGCAAGGCACTCCTCGACTTCAAACAAAGCAAGAAGTTCATCGTTGCCTACGGTGACAACTACTCGCAGGGAACCTACTGGGTGGCAAGCGTCGCCGACAAAGTCCTGCTCAATCCCTCCGGCATTGTCGATTGGCACGGCATCGCCGCACAGCCCATCTTCTACAAAGACCTTCTTGAGAAAATCGGCGTGAAGATGCAGGTCTTCAAAGTCGGAACGTTCAAAAGCGCTGTCGAACCCTACATCCTCACTTCCATGAGCGACGCCAACCGCCTGCAGGTGCAAGCCTACATCGACGACATCTGGGGCGGCGTCTGCAAAGACGTGGCAGAAGCGCGCAAAGTCTCCGTTGATAGTCTCAACGCCTACGCCAACCGCTACGCAAGACTGAGTCAGGCAGAAAACTACGTGAAGATGCAACTCGTCGATTCACTCGCCTACATCGACGGCGTCCGCGACCGCTTGCGCGTCCTCTGCGACAAAGAAAAGGAAGTGAAGTTCGTCAGCCCCGCCGAACTCGCCAAGCTCGACAAACCTTCCTCCGCAAAAGAGAAAATCGCCGTCTTCTATGCCGAAGGCGACATCGTCGATGAGGCTGCCCAGAATCCCCTCGGCGGCAACTCCTCACAAATCGTCGGCTCCGAAGTGGTCAAGGAACTGGACAAACTGATGAACGACGAAAGCGTCAAAGCCGTTGTCCTCCGCATCAACTCCGGCGGCGGCAGCGCCTACGCCTCCGAACAAATGTGGCGCGCCATCCAACTCCTGAAAGCAAAGAAGCCCGTGGTCGTCTCCATGAGCGGACTCGCTGCTTCCGGCGGCTACTACATGTCCTGCGGGGCTGACTGCATCGTTGCCGAACCCGCCACGCTGACGGGCAGCATCGGCATCTTCGGCATGGTGCCCGACGCCTCGGGGCTGATGACCGAAAAACTCGGTCTCCACTTCGACGTGGTCAAAACCAATACCTCCGCCGACTTCGGCGCGATGGGTCGCCCGTTCAATCCCGAAGAAGCCAACGCCATGCAGCAATACGTGAACAACGGCTACGCCCTCTTCCTCAAACGTGTGGCTGACGGACGCGGCATGAAGGTCGAAGACGTGGACAAGATTGCACAAGGACGCGTCTGGACCGGCAACCAAGCTCTCGGCATCAAACTCGTCGATAAACTCGGAACGCTCCAAGACGCCGTGCAGGAGGCTGCCAAGAGAGCCAAACTCAAAGACTACGCTCTCACCGCCGCACCCGCCAAAGCAAATTGGATGGACAACCTGATGAAGCAGGCGACCAAGGACGACTATATGGAACAGAAACTGCAGTCCGTGCTCGGCATCTACTATCGTCCGCTGCAGTTCGTCGGTTCGCTCGGACAACGTGCACAAATCCAAGCACGCATCCCCTACGAACCTAACCTCTTCTAAACTCCATGCGCCTCTCCCTCCTTCTCGCTCCGCTGACCGTTCCGCTGTCGTGGGTCTATGACGCCGTGACGACGGTGCGCAACCTGCTCTTCGACCGAGGCATTCTTCCCTCCGAAAGTTTTCCGCTGCCGGTCATCGGTGTGGGAAACCTCGCCGTGGGCGGCACGGGGAAGACACCGCACGTGGAACACATCCTTCGCCTCCTCCACGAGCAGGGACTCCGCCCGGCGATGCTCTCGCGAGGCTATGGCAGAACGACCCGCGGTTTCCGCGCCGTCGAAGAAGGGGAGACGGGAGCAACCTGCGGCGACGAACCGTTCCAAGTGAGCCGCAACTGCCCCTTTGCCCGCGTGGCGGTCTGCGAGGACCGGCGAGAAGGCATCCGCCGACTGCTGGCGCGCTGGCAGAACATTGACGTGGTGGTTCTGGACGACGCTTTTCAGCACCGCTATGTCCGTCCCGGTCTTCAGATTCTGCTGACCGACGCGGCGCGCCCTTTCACCCGGGATTACGTCATGCCGTGGGGACGACTCAGAGAAAGCCGACGGGGAGCGAAACGCGCCGACGTGGTTGTCGTGACGAAATGCCGCGAAGGACAAACGCCTGCCCTGCCGCTCGCGCCGGGACAGCATCTCTTCTTCAGCCGCATTGTCTATGCACCGCTCCGTCCCTTCCTTGCCGAGCACGTCGGCTTTCCCGAACTGAAAGGCAGGCGCGTCCTGCTGATTTCGGGCATTGCGAACCCGCGCCCTCTGGCAGAACACCTCCGCCGGGCGGGAGTCGAGCGAGTCGAGCAACTGAACTTTCCCGACCATCACCGCTTCTCGCCGCAGGATGCCGCGCGGATGGCGAAGGCGGGCAGAGAAGCCGACCTCATCGTCACCACTGAAAAAGACGGCGTGCGACTGAACGACGTGGCGCAAGAACTTCCTTCCGATATTCTTCAGAAAATATATGTGCAGCCCATCACCGTGAGCCTCACTTCGGACAAGGGCGAAGCACAAACCTTCCAACAAATCATTCAAGACTATGTTACAGCAAATCAAAGAAACCGCCGAGTGGATTAAGCAGCACACCGCGATGCGCCCGCTGACCGCCATCGTGCTTGGCACGGGACTCGGACGTCTGGCACAAGAAATCGAAATCGTCGAAGCCTTCCCCTATCAGGACATTCCCAACTTCCCCGTCAGCACGGTGGAAGGACACTCCGGAAAACTCATCTTCGGACGCCTGGGCGGCAAAGACGTCATGGCGCTGCAAGGACGCTTCCACTTCTACGAGGGCTACAACATGAAGCAGGTGACCTTCCCCATTCGCGTCATGTATGAACTCGGCATCAAAAACCTCTTCGTCAGCAACGCAGCCGGAGGCATGAACCCCGACTTCGAGATTGGCGACCTCATGCTCATCACCGACCACATCAACTTCATGCCGGAACACCCGCTCCACGGTCCGAACTTCCCGACCGGTCCCCGCTTCCCCGACATGCACGAAGCCTACGACCACGAGTTCCTTGACATGGCTCGCGCCATCGCCAAAGAGAAAGGCATCCGCACCGTCGAAGGCGTCTATCTCGCCACACAGGGACCGACGTTCGAGACGCCGGCGGAATATAAAATGTACCACATCTTCGGCGCTGACGCCGTCGGCATGAGCACCGTGCCCGAAGTCATCGTGGCTCACCACTGCGGCATCCGCGTCTTCGGCGTCAGCATCATCACCGACCTCGGCGTGGAAGGCAAGATTGTCGAAGTCAGCCACGAAGAGGTGCAAAAAGCCGCCGACGCCGTGCAGCCGCTCATGGCAGAAATCTTCCGCGAAATGGTGAAACGCATCTGACACCCATTCCCACCGGAGCATCGAACCGAGAAACAAAGTTCGACGCTCCGGTGATTTTGTCTAAAAAGCAAAAAAGCGTACTTTTGCCACGCGAGTTAAGAAATTAACCGCGAGTGAAGAATTTCGCGCCCTCCGGACACACCATATTATATATATAAGGAACAGGCGTGCCGGACGAACGACACACCATATTATATATAGGCGTCGTTCTCTCTCAGAATCTATACTATCAAAATCACATACCAACATGAGTCTTAAAATTGTTGTACTTGCCAAGCAAGTGCCCGACACTCGGAATGTCGGCAAGGACGCCATGACCCCCGAAGGCACGGTCAATCGCGCAGCCCTTCCCGCCATCTTCAATCCCGAGGATTTGAATGCGCTGGAACAAGCGCTTCGTTTGAAAGAATCTCACCCCGGCACCACCGTGCATCTCCTGACCATGGGTCCTCCCCGTGCCACGGAAATCATTCGCGAAGGACTCTATCGCGGAGCCGACGGTGGCGTGCTCCTCACCGACCGCGCCTTTGCCGGTGCTGACACCCTCGCCACCAGCTACGCGCTGAGCCAAGCCATCAAGAAGATGGGCATGCCCGACATCGTGCTCTGCGGACGCCAAGCCATCGACGGCGACACCGCACAGGTCGGACCGCAGGTGGCACAGAAACTGGACCTGAACCAAGTGACCTACGTGACCAACGTGGACTCCGTCGCCGACGGCAAAATCACGCTGACCCGCAGCATCGACGGAGGCATCGAACGTGTCGAAGCACCCCTGCCCATTCTGCTGACGGTAAATGGCAACGCCGCGCCTTGCCGTCCGCGCAACGCCAAACTCGTCATGAAGTTCAAACGCTCCACCGCGCCGATGGAACGTCCCGCCGACGGCAACATGCCCTACGCCGAAGAATATGAGAAGAAACCTTGGCTCACCGTCTCCCAGTGGAGCGTCGCCGACGTGGACGGAGACTTGCAGCAGTGCGGTCTCTCCGGTTCTCCCACCAAGGTGAAAGCCGTGCAGAACATCGTCTTCAAAGCCAAAGAGAGCAAACGACTCACCGGCTCGGACAACGACGTCGAGAGTTTAGTCAAGGAATTGTTGGACAGCCATACCATCGGATAAATCATGAACAACGTATTTGTATATTGCGAAATAGATAAGTTTACCGTGGAGGAAGTTTCCTTTGAACTCCTCACCAAAGGTCGCAAACTTGCCAACGAACTCGGCGTGCAACTCGAAGCCATCGCCGCAGGCAGCGGCATCACGGGAAAAGTGGAGAAGGACATCCTCTCCTACGGTGTGGACAAACTCCACGTCTTCGACGCAGAAGGACTCTATCCCTACACCTCCAAACCCCACACCAGCATCCTCGTCAATCTCTTCAAGCAGGAACAACCCCAAATCTGCCTCATGGGTGCCACCGTCATCGGACGTGACCTCGGACCCCGCGTCAGTTCTTCGCTCACCAGCGGTCTGACTGCCGACTGCACCGCCCTCGAGATTGGAGACTATGACGACCGCAAGAGCGGCAAGCACTACGAAGGACTGCTCTACCAGATTCGTCCTGCCTTCGGCGGTAACATCGTTGCCACCATTGTGAACCCCGACAACCGCCCGCAGATGGCAACCGTCCGCAGCGGCGTGATGAAGGCTGAGAAAGTGGCAGAATACTATAACGGCGAGATTGTCTATCACGAAGTCGCCAAGTTCGTGCCCGACACGGACTACGTCGTGAAAGTCTTGGAACGCCACGTCGAGAAGGCATCCAACAACCTCAAAGGCGCTCCCATCATCGTGGCAGGCGGCTACGGCGTGGGCAGCAAGGAAGGCTTCGACCTGCTCCGCAAACTCGCCGAAGAACTCCACGGCGAAGTCGGCGCAAGCCGTGCCGCCGTCGATGCCGGTTTCTGCGACCACTCCCTGCAAATCGGTCAGACCGGCGTCACCGTGCGCCCGAAAGTCTATATTGCCTGTGGCATCAGCGGCGCCATCCAGCACGTGGCAGGCATGAAGGAGAGTGGCATCGTCATCTCCATCAACACCGACCCCGAAGCGCCCATCAACCAAATCGCTGACTACGTCATCACGGGCAGCGTGGAAGAAGTGGTTCCCAAATTCATCAAGTCCTACAAAGCGAACAGCAAATAATCCAAGAAAAATGGCTAACAACTATACTGACCATCCTGAACTGAAGTTTGAGTTGAACCACCCGCTCATGAAGCGCATCGTGGAACTCAAAGAACGCGATTTCCGTGACAAGGAAGAGTATGACTACGCGCCGCTCGACTTCGCCGACGCCATGGACAACTATGACCGAGTGCTCGACATCACCGGAGAACTCGCCGGAACCACCATCGCCGACAACGCAGAAGGCGTGGACCTCGAAGGACCGCACCACGTCGGCGACCGCGTGCACTATGCCTCCGGCACACAAGCCAACCTCGACGCCATGGTGAAAGCCGGACTCAACGGCATGACCATGCCGCGACGCTACGGCGGTCTGAACTTCCCCATCACTCCCTACACCATGTGCGCCGAACTCGTCGCCGCCTCCGACGCCGGCTTTGGCAACATCTGGAGCCTGCAGGACTGCATCGAGACGCTCTATGAGTTTGGCGACGAAGACCAGCACTCTCGTTTCATTCCCCGCATCTGCGCCGGAGAGACCATGTCCATGGACCTCACCGAACCCGACGCCGGAAGTGACCTTCAGAGCGTCATGCTCAAAGCCACTTTCGACGAAGAGGCAGGCTGCTGGCGCTTGAACGGCGTGAAGCGCTTCATCACCAACGGCGACGCTGACCTCCACCTCGTGCTGGCTCGTTCTGAAGAAGGAACGACCGACGGCCGCGGACTCTCCATGTTCATCTACGACAAACGCGACGGCGGAGTCAACGTACGCCGCATCGAAAACAAACTCGGCATCCACGGAAGTCCGACCTGCGAACTGGTCTATAAGAACGCCAAGGCTGAACTCTGCGGAAGCCGCAAACTCGGTTTGATTAAGTATGTCATGGCGCTCATGAACGGTGCCCGCCTCGGCATCGCCGCCCAAAGCGTGGGTATCTCGCAGGCAGCCTACAACGAAGGGCTTGCCTACGCTCGCGACCGCGAACAGTTCGGCAAACCCATCATCCAGGTCCCCGCCGTGCGCGACATGCTCTCCACGATGAAGGCAAAACTCGATGCCGGCCGTGCCCTGCTCTATCAGTGCGCCCGCTACGTCGATATCTACAAGGCGCTCGACGACATCAGCCGCGAACGCAAACTGACGCCCGAAGAACGCCAGGAGCAGAAACTCTACAGCAAACTCGCCGACTCCCTCACGCCGCTCGCCAAAGGCATGAACTCGGAATATTGCAACCAGAACACCTACGACGCCATCCAGATTCACGGCGGCTCGGGCTTCATGTTGGACTATCCCATTCAGCGCTACTATCGCGACGCCCGCATCACTTCCATCTATGAAGGCACGACCCAGTTGCAGGTGGTGGCAGCCATTCGCTACGTCACCAACGGCTCCTATCTCGCTCAGATGAGAGAGTTTGAACAGGCTGAGGTCAGCGAGGAAATGCGTCCGCTGCAGGAGAAAGCCAAAGCCATGGCAGACAAATTCGAGGAAGCAGTGGAACACGTGAAGAACGCCGCCGACCAACCGCTCCACGACCTCTGTGCCCGTCACCTCGTGGAGATGGCAGCCGACGTCATCATGCTTCACCTCTTGCTCCACAACGCCACGGCTGACGCCGACCTCTTCGCCAAGAGCGCGAAGGTCTATGCCCGCCACGCCGAATCCGACATCGCACGCCACCACACCTTCGTCATGGGAACCACACCCGAGACGCTCGCGGACTATGTGGAGGCATAAACTTTCAATAAAGTAGCTGTTTTTCGCGGGTGTGCAGGACTTTCTCCCGCACACCCGCCTTTTCACTCCCGCCTCATGGAACTCCTCACCGACTTTGCGAACGCATTGGAGTGGCACGTTGCCGAACGTCTCCGCCTCTGCGACGACAGTCCGGACTATGTCTGCGAAGCCGTCCGCATCGCCGATGCCCGCAACCTCCTCTTCATCACCGTCGAAGGCGGAACGACTGACGAGGAACACAACATCTTCGCGCTCCGAGA
>JBJEAG010000242.1:0-8838 GCA_051868855.1 Alloprevotella sp.
GCGCTCCTCCCTTTTTTAGGGCGTTTCTCTTGGGATTTTTGGGAAAAATCAAAGGAATCGGAAAAATTTGAGGGAAGAAAATTTCAATTTTCTTCCCGCTCAAAAATTTGAGTCAAAACGTAGGAAAAACTTTTCAGTAGAAAGTTTGGACTGGTCTCGCAGACCGTGTTTCGAGAGGTTAAAAATGTTAATGCCACTGTCAAGATTTTTCGCATTTTCCGGCGGCGCGGGCGGACGGGCTTCGCGGTAGTTTTTGAAGATACACAGAACTGTTTTTGTAACATTAATGCTCATTAATTGTTTCATTAATGTCCCATTAATTTTATTAGGAATGAAAAAAATAGGAGGTTACGTGTCTCACGTCACCCAGCCACCTGCGATCGTTTAGTCGGTTATTTGCAGCACACGGTGGCGCGGACGCGATGAATCGCGTCCCTACATGCTGACTGTATGTTCAACTGTTTAACGAACAATCAGTGAATCCATTCACGGACATGAACGTTCCGAAAAACTACATTGGCATTCCCCGAAAACTTGCTTTGCCCTTGCAGCGTGCGTTTTCACGTTCTGAACACTTTTCGTGTCGTTTCAGCGCAACTCGGGGTGAGCCTTTGCATATTTTTCAAGCCCGGCGTAGGTCGCGGCGGAAGCCGGCACCAAGGGAAGGCGCAACACGTTTTCCGCTCTGCCCAGCACGTGGAGCAGGGATTTCATTCCGGCGGGATTACCGTCACAGAAGAGCAGCGGATAGCAATCATGGAGTTCACGATGTAGGTTTCTCGCCTTCTCAGTTTCCCCCGCGATGGCAGCGTGCGTCAGGTCGGCGAAAGCGACGGGGTAGGCGTTGGAAACAACCGAAATGACGCCCTTCGCACCCAGTGTGCAAAGCGTGAAAGCCAAACCATCGTCGCCGCAGAGCACCTCAAAGCCTTCGGGTGCGCCGAGGATTATTTTCTCAATCTGAGCGATGTTTCCCGATGCCTCCTTGACAGCCACCGCGTTCGGGCAGTCTGCCGCGATTCGCAGCGTGGTGGCAGCTTCGATGTTCACGCCCGTGCGCCCCGGCACGTTGTAAATCACCACGGGCAGGGGACTCGCTTCGCACACCGTCCGATAGTGCTGATAAAGACCTTCTTGCGAGGGCTTGTTATAGTAAGGTGCGACCACGAGAATGCCGTCAAAGCCGGTGAGGTCGGTGTGTTGGATTCGTTCGCAAACGTTTGCGGTGCAGTTGCCGCCGAGTCCGAGGAGCAGGGGTAGACGTCCGCGGTTCACTTCCCGCACGCAGTTCATGACAGCCTGCTGTTCGTCCGCCGAGAGGCAGGGAGTCTCCGCCGTAGTGCCCAAAACGCAGAGAAAATCAGTTTTTCCCTCGATTTGGGATTCCACCAAAGCTGTGAGCGCCTTGAAATCGATGCTACCGTCGGAAAGGAAGGGAGTGACGAGGGCAGTTCCCGCGCCTCTGAAAGGATTGTTCTTTTTCATGATGGTCAATGCTGTTGCACTTTCGTGGTGCAAAAATACGGGTTCGGAGGATAAGAAAAAAAGGAATGGAAGATTTTTTGCACAAATCGCTCCTTTGAGTGTCCTTTCTGCGAAGACGAGTTGGGAAAATCGGGAAATATGTGCCGCGCAGAGCCGCTCGGCGAATGCTATCTTCGCCGTGGAAACTCTCCAAACGGAGAGAACATGAACACGGAACGGAGCAAAAAAACAAAAAAAGTCTGCATCCGAACGCAAAAAAAGAGGATAAATTTTGTGGTTCAAAGTCCAAAAGCCTATATTTGCAGCGGAAACCGTTATGTCGTGGCGTCGGCGAATCCCTGCACGCCATCGCATCATCCAAAAATCAGCCCATGAAAAAAGCATTACTCCTCATACTTTTGCTCGTCGTTCCCTTCACGGTGAACGCCGCCCGAATGCAGAATCCGGAACTGATTTCCGTGGTCGGAAACTTGGGGCCTGAAGACGGCAATGCTCCCGTCATCACTGCCAAAGGAAACATGGTTCGCGTGCAAAACGCAGAAGGAAAAACGTTGGAGGTGTTCGACATCACCGGTCGAAAGATTGCTTCCCTGCGCATTGACTCCCCCGACCGCAGTTTCAATTTGAAGTTGCGTCGCGGTCTCTATCTGCTTCGCGTCGATGACGTTTCGCGCAAGACTTTGGTGAACTGACCTCCCCGATTCTTCCTCATTCCACACACGCTTCCTCATGTCAGAAATTTCGGACAAGAGCTTGATTCAACGCCTTCTCAATCCGTCCACGCGGGAGGAGGCGTTTCGCGTGTTGGTCGAGGAGGAGGGACCGCGAATCTACAATCGCGTGCGACGCATCGTTCAGTTCCACGACGACGCTGACGATGTCATGCAAAACACCTTCCTCAAAGCCTGGATGGCATTGGACACGTTCCGCGGAGAAAGCAAAATCAGCACCTGGCTTCACCGAATAGCCATCAACGAATGCCTGACCCTGCTCGGCAGACGCCAGCCCATGCAAAGCCTCGACGGAGAAGCGGAAGAACTCTCGACGGAGGTCAAAAACCTCGAGGGAGACACCTATTTCGACGGGGACGCCGCGCAACTCAAACTCCAAGAAGCGATTGACACTCTGCCCGAGAAGCAACGCATCGTCTTCAATTTGAAATATTTCGAAGAAATGAAATATGAAGACATGAGCCAACTGCTCGGCACTTCCGTCGGTGCGCTCAAGGCTTCCTACCATCTCGCGGTGAAGAAAATTGAAGAATTTTGCAAGGAAGAAGACTGAAAGGGCAGGGGGACGGAAACAGATTTTTTTCACGTTTCCTAAACCTTTTCGCTTTTCTCAAGTCCAACATACAGACGGACAAAGAAATGACCGTCATCGGAGACACGCAAATTCATATATATCGGTCTATATATAATAATGTATGGTCTGTGTATATTCCATTTCGTTCTCTCCACCTCATCCGAAACACAATCAAAATCACAGCAGCATCATGCAGACCCATCCTTTCAACTCAAACGAAAATCCGCTGACACAGGCTTCGCCGCTCGGCGCAGGATTTTTGGGAAATGCCGCTCTGAAGACCTCACCCTTTGTGGTGCCGGAAGGATATTTCGCCGGATTGACCCAGCGCGTCATGGAACGCATCCGTCGTTCGGAGGAAGCACGCCGCGAAGCCTTCCGCGCTCCGTGGTATGTCAGCAAAATGCCCTACATCGCCGCAGCGTGCATCGTTGCCCTTTCTTTCGTCATCTCTTCCGTGCAGGACGTGCTCGGCACCGACGTGAGCAGCGTCGCCGCTTCCGAGAACAAAGCAACCGTGGTGCAGGACGGACTCGGCGTCTCGGTGGCTGAGGCAGACAATGCCTACGACTATCTCATGATTTCAGGCGGTGTGGACGAGTTCCGCCCGTGAAAACACACCGCAGGTTCGAAATTCCGTTTTCGAAAGTCTCAACAAAAAATCAGATAGGCTTTATAAAATCAGACTTCTTCATCATGAAACGCTCAAAGTTTTTCTCTTTCAGCACTCTCCTTTTGCTCTTGTTCCTCGCCGTGGGAACCGTGCAACCCCTGTCGGCACAGCCGCAAGGACCGCGCCCCGGATGCGGACGCGGAGAAGGACCGCGCCCCGGACAACCCTTTGACCTGCAGAAATTCCAAAAGGAACTGTCTGCCCACATCACCGAGAAAGCCGGACTCACTGCCGACGAGGCAGAACGCTTCTTCCCCGTCTTCTTCCAACTGAAAGCAGAGCAGCGCTCTCTCATGCACAAAAAAGAAAAAGCCATCCGAGTCGCTGCCAACAGACCCGGCATCACGGAGAGCGAGTGTCAGAAAGTCATCCGACAACTCAACGCCATCGATTCGAAACTCCAAAAAGTTGAGGACGACTATGCCAAACGACTCATCAAAATTGTCGGTGCGAAGAAATATCTCAAGACCCTTCAAGCTGACCGCAGTTTCGGTCGCGACGTGTTCCGAAGAATGACTTCCGGACAGCAGGGAAAACGCTGAAACAAGTTTAGACAATAACCCCAAAGATTGGCTTCTTTGCCAACAGCCCTTTGCAAAAAGATTGGAACCGTCGGAGGTTTCAATCTTTTTGTGGCTTCAGAGCCTCGCGAACGAGTTAAATTTTGTATCTTCGCAGGCGAAAACAATAGCATCCCCAGAGCACGTTTTTTCCTATGAAACTGATATTGATGACCACCCCTTCTTTTTTTGTGGAAGAGCATCAGATTCTGAATGCTCTCTTTGAAGAAGGGCTGGAAAGGCTTCATCTCAGAAAACCCAACACCGAACCCGTCTATTCAGAACGCCTGCTGTCGCTCATTCCCGAGCAGCACAGGAAGAAAATTGTCGTACACGACCACTTCTATCTGAAACAGGAATACGGTCTGAGGGGAATCCATCTCAATCATCGAAACCCCGAGCCTCCCGCACGCTACAAAGGGCATCTCTCCGTCTCCTGTCACACGGCAGAAGAGGTGGCTGCGCACAAAAAAGCGTGCGACTATGTCTTCCTCTCGCCCATTTTCAGCAGCATTTCCAAAGAACCGCTGCCCTCTGCCTTCACCACGGCTGAACTCAAACGACTCTCCGAACAAAAAATCATTGACAAAAGAGTCATGGCACTGGGAGGAGTCAGCCTCGACCGAATCAAAGAAGTCAAAGAACTGGGCTTCGGAGGTTGCGTCGTGCTCGGTGACATCTGGAATCGTTTTGAACTTCACACAACTTCTGACTTCAAGGACCTGATCACCCACTTCCGCCGTTTGTTGCGGGCAGCAGAGTGAGCAGGTCTCTGCTTTTTTAGCGACACGAACCCGCTTCCGGGCGTAAGCACACTGCTGATTTATTTACATAATGTTGCAGAAAATCATTCATTCACTCAAATAACTTTTTTACAACAAAACCGATGGACAACCGTAGTTTTACCGTCTTCTCAGGCACCGCCTCACGCTATTTGGCAGAAAAAATCTGTGAGGAACTCCAATGCCCGCTTGGCAATCTCACCGTTACGCGCTTCGCCGACGGAGAGTTTGAAGTGTGCTATGAAGAAAGCATTCGTGGACGCGACGTCTTTCTCGTGCAGAGCACCTTCCCCAACTCTGACAACCTGATGGAACTGCTCCTCATGATTGATGCCGCAAAAAGAGCCTCCGCACGCAGCATCTGTGCCGTCGTTCCCTACTTCGGCTGGGCGCGTCAGGACAGAAAGAGCAAACCTCGCGTCAGCATCGGCGCGAAACTCGTTGCTGACCTCCTCAGTGTTGCCGGAATCGACCGACTCATGACAATGGACCTTCACGCAGACCAGGAACAGGGATTCTTCAACGTGCCCGTCGATCACCTCTACGCTTCGACCGTCGTGCTTCCCTACATCCAAAGTCTGAATCTCGACAAACTCTGCATCGCCACTCCCGACGTTGGTGGCTCCAAACGTGCTGCTTCCTACGCCAAATATCTTGACTGCCCCATGGTTCTCTGCAACAAGAGCCGCAAGAAGGCAAACGAAGTGGCTGACATGCAAATCATCGGCGACGTGAAAGGGATGGACGTTGTCCTCGTCGATGACATCGTGGACACCGCAGGCACCATCACCAAAGCCGCCGACCTCATCATGCAGCACGGAGCCCGAAGCGTCAGAGCTGTTGCAAGCCACTGCATCATGTCAGGCCCGGCTGACGAAAGAGTTCAAAACTCCGCACTCGAAGAAATGGTCTTCACCGACAGCATCCCCTATCGCGGAACTTGTCCCAAGGTGAAAGAAATTTCTGTCAGCGGAATGCTTGCCGAAACCATCCGCAGAGTGATGGACAACGAAAGCATCTCTTCGCAATATCTCATCTGAGAAAAAATTCTCCCTCCCAAACAAAAAAGCGGGACTGCGTTTCACGATTTCGTGATTCACAGTCCCGCTTTGCGTTGTCCTTACTTTTCAAATCTCCTCTTTCCCCGCGTTTTGCATTTCTTCGGGAGAGAGGATTTTTTGTTGCGTGCTGAAACGGTTGCGCTTATGACTCGCCGGCGTCGGCGCGGCACTGCCGGGCGAGGGCAGGGGAGTGGTGACGACGGGACGCCCGCCGTAGGCAGCCCAGCGCTGAAGGACTGACTCCACGTAGTGATAAGTTTCGCTTCCAATCATGTAGCCGTGCGTCACCACGGGGTCGCGGTAGAAGCGAGGTTGCTCCAGATAGAGCACAAAGGGAGCCACGCTCGCCCAGTTCTGAGGGTTCGCCCCGTGTTTCCGAGCCAATTTCTGCGCATCGCGGATGTGACCTGTGCCGCCGTTATAGGAGGCAAGCACAAACGGAATGCGCGCCACCGGGTCGCGGATGTCGCTCCACTGACGCTGAAGGCGGAGGATGAGGCGCGCCGCCGCCGCGACATTGTCGTTCGGGTTGAAAATCTTGGCTTCCGAAAGTCCGACGCTTTGTGCCGTGGCGGGCATCAGTTGCATCAATCCCTTCGCCCCCGCCCAAGACACTGCCGAGGGGTCGAAAGCAGATTCCTGATAGCATTGGGCGGCAATGAGTTTCCAGTCCCAACCTGTTTGTGCGCCTGCCTCCTTGAAGAGCGGGTCGTAGGTGGAAATGATTCCTTTCTGTTGAGAAACGAAGGCGGGACGCGGATTGCGGCGCACGGTGTGGCGATGAGCCACGCGCTCTTTTTCGTGTTTCGTCACTTCTTGCAGCAGTCGGCTGCCATACCATTCGTTCAAGGCGTCGGCAAGTCCCTTTTCGTCTGCCGGAACCATCCAAGCGGTGTGGCGCGTTGAATCTTTGGCGCCCGCCGCAAGGAGTCCGTGACGTTCGGCAAAGGACTCCGGAACTTGCAGCGCAATCAAATCGGCGTCGCCGTTGAGCACGTGGTTCACCAGCGTCAGTGTGTCGGGTGCCACCTCCACTCTGATGCCCACACCGAGCGAGGCAGCGAAACGCTGTGCCAAGGCATATTGCACACCGAACTCCTGCCCTTGATAGTCATAGTAAGTGTCCGGACCGCTGAGTGTCGTCACGATGAGTTCGCCCGAAGCTACAATCCGACTGACGGCGGAGGTGTCCGCCGAGTGGGAAGAGAAGGCTCCCGAACGAGCCGTCTGCTCCGAGCCGTTTGTCGTTCGTCGGCAGGCGGAGAGCAGGCAAATCACGGTGAAGACGAGAAAAAGATTACGACGCATGGGAAAAGGATTTCCTGCCGCGGCGGGCAGAAAGAGAGGGTTCAGAGTTCTGCTTCCTTCAAGCGCTCCGCGTTTTCCGCCACGATGAGGTGGGAGATGCAGTCCTGGATGTCGCCGTCCATGAAGGCTTGAAGGTTATAGATGGTGTAGTTGATTCTGTGGTCAGTGATTCGTCCCTGCGGATAGTTGTAGGTGCGAATCTTTGCGGAGCGGTCACCGGTGGAGACGAGCGTTTTGCGGCGCGAAGCAATGTCGTCAGTGTATTTCCGGTGCTCGCGGTCGTAAATGAAAGTGCGGAGTCTCGCCAGTGCGCGTTCCTTGTTCTTCGGTTGGTCTCGGGTTTCGGTGCACTCAATCAAAATCTCTTCGGTCTCTCCCGTCACGGGGTTCTTCCAAGGATAGCGGAGACGCACGCCCGACTCCACTTTGTTCACGTTTTGTCCGCCGGCACCACTGGAGCGGAAAGTGTCCCATTTGATTTCTCCCTCGTGGATGACCACGTCAAAGGCTTCCGCTTCGGGCAAGACAGCGACCGTGGCGGCGGAAGTGTGGACGCGACCTTGCGTTTCGGTGGCAGGCACGCGCTGCACGCGGTGCACGCCGCTTTCATATTTCAAAACACCATAGACTCCTTCCCCCGTCACGGAGCAAACAATCTCTTTGAAACCTCCCGCGGCACCCTCGCTCGCGCTCGACACCTCCAGTTTCCAACCCTTCTGCTCGCAGAACTTGGAATACATTCGGAAGAGGTCGCCGGCAAAGAGTGCGGCTTCGTCGCCGCCCGTGCCGCCGCGTATTTCCAAAATGGCGTTGCGACTGTCCTCGGGGTCGTCGGGAATGAGCATGAGTCGAATCTTCTCTTCCAGTTCCGGGAGTTTCTTTTCGCAGGCAGCCAACTCCTCGCGCGCCATCTCCTTCATGTCGGGGTCATCGTCGTGGAGCAGGATGCTGCGACTCTCTTCGATGCCCGAGAGGAGGAGCGAATAGTCGCGGCGAGCGTCCATGAGGTCGCTGAGGTCTTTGTATTCTTTCGTCAGACGGACATAGCGCGGCTGGTCAGCCAGCACAGCGGGGTCGGTGATGAGCGTGGAGACTTCTTCAAAGCGGGACTTCAACCCGTCGAGTTTGGAAAGCAGACTTTCGGAGGAGGACATATATAATATATATAGGTATAGGTTGGTGCTGAATTTTCAGAAAGTGTGGAGAGTTCAGTTTTGCTGACGGCGCTTGGCGAGTCCCCACCAAAGGCCGCCGCAGAGGAGAGCCGTGCCTCCGCCGGCGCAGCAGGGAATCCAGGGGAAGGCATCGCTCGCTTCGTCGGCAGCGTCTCCGTTTTGGCTGACGGAGGCAGGAAGGGCAGCGGTGTCAGTTGCCGTCGTGTCGCACGGAACGGGCAGTTCTTTGTAGTCCACGGTGAAGATGTCCACCGCGTTGCCGCCATGGTGAGAGCGACCTTGGGAAGTCGTATAGACATAGTGACCATCGGCAGAGACATCCAAACCGACGGGATAGGAATCCACGTTGATGGAGCCAATCATCTTCATGCTTTTCGTTTCCACCACGCAGAGTTTGCTCGACGTGTTGCAAGCCGCGAAGACGTACTGCCCGTCGGGTGTGGCTTGAATGGTGCGTGCGCCGGTGCCGACTTTGCAGTTTGTCCATTT
>JBJEAG010000243.1:0-8810 GCA_051868855.1 Alloprevotella sp.
GTTGCTTTCCTTCACGCGTCCCATCTCGGTGTAGATGGAGTAGGGGCAGTAGATGGAGGGTTGTCCGCCGGAACTTTTGAAGGCTTCGGAGAAGTCAAAAGGTTTCGTGTCCAGATAGAGGATGTCGGCTGTCAGGTTGTTCTCATTGAACCATTTGTTGTCTGCTTTGAGCGGTGCTTTGGGCATCACGATGAGTTTCCGGGCGGTTCCCTTCTCGAAGCAATTGGACTTGTAGGTCAGGTCGCAGTCCGGCAGGATGAGCGTCTCGAGGTGACCACTCGGGAAGGAGAAAAGGGAACTGCTGACTTCATCGTCGTTGCGCACATTGATGTATTTATACATTTCGTGGTTCAATCCTTCAAGATCATCCAGAGGAGGATAGATTTTGCAGTTATATTCTCCCCCTTCTCTCAGTTTGGCTTCACTGAGGTCAAGGTGGTTCAGCACGTTTGTGTTCACCAGCATGGAGATGAGTGCCACGTCGAAGGAGTTGATGGGACCAATCACTTTGAGGCTGTCAATGTGGTGATAGTCGCCTTCCATTCCGTAGAGCCAGGGCAGATTGGACTTGACAGTCAGGTTGAGGCGCTCCGCCAGCGTGCCGGCTTCTCCCTGCATGTTCACCACGTAGTAGTGTTGGATGGGGCGTTCGCTGACGATGTGTGCGGCATACTGCGGCCAGGCGGCTTTGTAGGCATCGACGGCGGCGGCAGGCACGTAAATCTTGTAGTCGCTGATGCCGAACTCCAAGGGCGAGCCTTCGAGCGTGGCAGGTTTTGTGGCGTTGAAGTGGAGTTCGCGGAGACCTGAGCTGGCAAAAGCGCAGGCGTCGATGCGTTCCACGGAGTCAGGCACTTCGAGCACGGTCAGCGAGGTGCAGCCTTGGAAGCAGTGCTGACCGATGCGGCGCAGGGTGGCGGGGAGTTCCACGCGCTGCAGGTTCCGGCAGTTCATGAAGGTGCTGTCGGCGAGATACTGCAAGCGCAGGGTTTGCCATTTGCGCAGTTCAGTGAAGCTCTCCATTTTCTCCTTGCCGCGGAGATTGTCGAGGTCCTTCTGCCAGCCATATCCGTTGCGCACGGTGTCGAGCTTCATTTCGAGGACGGGATGAAGATACATGTCGTATTGGCGGTCAGGAAGGTGCAGCGCGGAATTGAAGAAAGCATCTCTGACATGTTTGTCGTCGAACCGGGTCAGCACGGGGCGTAGGCGGCCGGTGTAGTTCGTCCAGGACGAGGAGATGAGGTAGTCGGGATATTCGTCGTAGAAGATTTTGAACACAGCCTTCGGGCTTCCATCCAACACTCCCTTCAGCGGTCGAATCTGAGAAGGCTTGAGAGGTTTGAACTCGCGAGGCTCTTCGCCGTAGGCAGAGTAGCAGAGATAGATGCTTTCCAGATTGGGACAGTCGGCAAAGGCAGAGTCGCGCAATTCGATGGAAGGCGTGGTGAAGCAGCGTGCTTCACGGTTATAGTTGTCAGAAATCAAGATTCTCTTCAGATGCTCGTTACCCATGAACGCCTTCTCTTTGACGTAGGTGGTGTTGTAGTTATAGGTTGTTCCGTAGTCCACGGCAATGATGAGTTCGCCGTCGTTCTCTTCGAGATATTCGTTGTCGGGTTTGGAGATGTGGAGATTATAGACCTTCTTGCCGTTCACGTCCTTGTAGTCCATGAGCGATCCTTGGATGTAGTTATAGGAGTAGTAGGCTCCCCAGACGTTGTCGTCGGTGGCTTCTTCATAGTCGCTCTTGACCACGATGTTCAGTTTTCCCCAGATGGAGTCGTTCTTGAAGTCCTCGTATCGTTCGGGAGCGACATAGACTGTCAGACGCGGACAGCCGGCAAAGACGGAGGAACCCATGAGGCAGAAGTTCTCCGGACCGAGGGGCTGGAGGCAGTTGTCATATTCCGTGTTCTCCATGAACATGTCGATGCGTTCCAGATTGGCGCAGTTGAAGAAGGTGCTGTCGGGCACGGTCATTTGGAACGGTCTCTTGTTGTTGATGAAGGAGCCGGCGCAGTCGGTGAACTCAATGCTGCGGATGTGTTCGTTTCCGCGCAGGGCTTTGTGGTCTATGCTGACGGTGCGGTAGTGGTAGTAGGAGCCGACGTCGTTGTAGATTCTCATTTTCCCGTTATTGGCGTCGAGTTCGTCGTTCTTGACGTCTTTGATATAGACGTGATAGATGTTCTCGATGTTTCGGGTTTGTGCGGTTCCGCTCCACCAGGCGGGGAATCCTCCGGTGTTGATGTCCATTTGTCCGATGAGGTCGGCGCCGTCGTCATATTCCGAGGCGTTGATTTCGATGGGGTCGGTCGTGCTGCTGAGTTCCGTGATGGCTCCCATGGTTGCCATTCCTTCATAGAATCCGAAGTTGAGAGGCACGTCGATTTTCAGAGAAGCAATCAAACCTTCGATGCCCGATTTCACGACGCCCATGGTGGCTGCTTCCAGTCCGGAGATGGTTGCCCAAACGCCCGCGCAGCCCAAACCGGCGGTGAAGCCGGAGACATAGCCTGCGCCCATCTGGCTGAGCAGGATGGAGGTGGAGTTGGCGGCAAGGTTGAGCACCGTGTTGTGGGCGATGTAGGAGCCGATGGTCATGCCGTAGGACATGGCAGTGGCGTTCATCTGAGTGACGACGTTGCTCCAGAATCCTGACCAGACGCCGGTGGAGATGGCCTCCATGCCTGCACCGAAGACGCCTCCGGTGAGGGCTGCCAGCGTGGTGGTGACAATGGTCTTGGCAATCTGCACGGGGATGTTTGCCAGCGACCATGCCATGTAGCCCTTCTGCTCTGTCGGCAGGTTGTTGATGAGGTGGGAGGCATAGTCATAGACCACGCCGTCCTCGGTGATGGGTTCTTCCGCCACGGGGGAGTAGTCATAGACGACGATGTGGTCGCGATACTGCGCCCAGTTCTCGTCGTAGGCAAACTCAAGGTATTTCTCGCCCGGCACGCGAATCTCAAAGTCGGGGTGGCAGCCGACGAAGACGCTGTCGCCCACGATGACCTGTCGCGGCGAGAGGGTCACGTAGTGGTTCGTGCCTTCGGTGACGAGATAGACGAGGTCGATGTACTTCAGGTTCTTGCAGTTCTCGAAGCAGCGGTTGGGCAGGAGGATGGCGAGTTCCGAGTCGTGGCTTTTGGAGAAGTTGCCGCTGAGGTCGGTGAATCCGACGGAGGTGATGTGCTCGTTTCCGGCGAAGGCGAGACGATCGACGGCGATGGTCTTGTAGGTGTTGTAGGTGCCGATGTCGTTGTAGAGCGTGAGTCGTCCCTCCTGTTTGTCGAGTTCTTCATCATCGACGCCAGTCACTTGCAGATAGCGGACGGTTTCGTCCTCCGTGATGTGGGCGGGAGTGAGAATCTCGTTCATCTCGAAGCGTCCGTAGCCCGTGTGCAGGCTGATGTAGTCTTTTGCAAAGAGTTCGTTGTACTTGCTGTTGTAGAACTCCTCCTTCAGTTTCAGCGTGTCGTTGAGCACGGGGAAGAATTCGTAGCGCACGCCGGCTTCGTAGAAATGGTCTTCGCTGGTGGAGATGGGAATGATGCGGTCGGCGTAGGTTGCCCAGTTCGGGTCAGCCTTGAAGGCATTGACGAGGTTCGGCGCGACGCGGACATAGACGCGCTGCCCGGGGTCAAAGATTTCTTTGGCGGGGATGACCTGTGTGGGTTGGAGATATTCAATCTTGTTGCTGCCCGTGAATTTGTGATAGACGAGGTCGATGCTGGCGAGGTTGGTGCAGCCCTTGAAGGCGTGGTTTTCGATTTTCACGCAGAGCGGATTCTTGGCGCTGCCGAGGTTGGTGTTCACGTCGCCGAAGTCGAGGCGTTTGAGCAGTTCGTTGTTGCGGACCGCCAGCGAGTCGATGCTGACGAGACGGTAGGTGTAGTAGGACCCGATGTCGTTGTAGAGCGTGAGGTGTCCTTTGTTCTGTTCGAGATAGTCGTTGCTGACGCCCGTGGCGTGGATGTAGTAGGTGTTCGTTTCGTCGGTTCCGACGAGCATTGGGCTGACGTCGAGGCTGACATAGTCCTTCTTGTCACGCTCCAGAATGGTTTGGAGTTGGGCGTTGTGGGTGTCATATTTGCTGCACAGATCGGAGAAGTCGAGGCTGTTCTGTTCGGCACCGTAGGTGTAGCCTTGATAGACAGCGCCGTCTTCGTCGGGATAGAGTCGTCCGCTCTGTTCCCAGGCGACGATGCGGTCGGCGTAGGCTTTCCAGCGTGCGTCGGTTTTGAAGGTTTCGACGAGCGAGGGCCAGACGCGGATGAGGGCGTTGTTGCTGCCGAGGAGCAGGGTGTTGTCGGTGGGAACGATTTGGTCGGGCTGCAGTGCTTCGTAGCGGTTGGTGTTGGTGTTGCCATAGACGAGGTCCACGTATTGCAGCGCCGGGCATTCGGCGAAGGCATAGCTGCCGAGTTCCATCTTCACGTCGGTGTGGACGCTGCCCGAGTTGGCGCCGTGGAATCGGACGACGCGCAGGTCGGCGTTGCCTCGGAAGGCATCCGCCCAGACCTTGGTGGTGCGGTAGGCGTAGGTCGTACCGGGGTCGTTGAAGATGACCGCCACGCCGCCAAGCGAGGTGCCGAGTTCCTCCGAGGCGCCGATGACGTGGGTGAGATAGATGGTGGTTCCGTCGTCGGCGGTTTCGGTCGCATAGTCTGCCGGACCGTTTTTCTTGTGGTCGCGGGCATAGAGCACGCCGGATTCGGTGAACTCGGACTGACGCATGGAGGTCGTGCGAATCAGTTGATTTTTGAAGACGCTCCAGCGGGAGTCGGCGAGGAAGGCGGGATAGAGTTCGGCATCCACCATGAATCTCAACTTCGGACAGCGGACGAAGGCGTTGGTTGCGGGTCGCACGTCGGAGGGGGAGAGCATGATTGCGTGGGAGCCGCCTTTGCTGACTGTGTAGCTGAGATAGAGCGTTTCGAAGTTCGGGCAGTCGGTGAAAGCGCCGTCGGCGATGTCGAGGTCAATCCATTTGTGGGCTTTGTCGGCAGGCACGGAACTGAGGTCGGCGAAGGCGAGGGTCTTGAGGGCGGTGGCTCCCAAGAAGGCGTTGGAGCGAATCTTTGCCGTGTGATAGTTGTAGAAAGTGCCGATGTCGGTGTAGATGCGGAAGTCGGTGGGAGAGCTCAGCGTGGTGTTGAACGAACTGACCTCGGTGACGTAGCAGGTGGCGTTGTCCTCGCCGCTGACGGTGGCTCCCGTGGGTTGGTAATAGACGTTTCCGGCGAGGTAGGCATCGTTGGTCTGCTGTCCTTCGTTGTAGCCAACATAGCGTCCCACCTTGTCTTCGGGTCCGGAGATGGTGCTGCCGTCTTCCACGCAGCAGTTTTCGATGTAGGTCTCTGTGTCGATGACGCGTCCGGCGATGCCGCCCACGTAGTCGTCCCAAGCGTCGATGAACGAGCCGCTGCGCAAGACACAGTCCATGGCTTTTGCGCCCGAGTTGAGTTCGCCGACGATGCCGCCGACGTAGCCTTTGCCATAGACCGTGCCTTGGAACGTGCAGCCCTGCACCCAGGAGCCCACGTCAGCCTTGCCGCAGATGCCGCCCCAGTACCAGCTGCCGCCGTCGGGCTTGAGATAGCTGCCGCTGACGTGGCAGCCGATGATGCGCACGTGGTTGGTGGCGAAGCCGCAGACGGAGCCGGCATAGTCGGCGCTCTTCTTGAGGCTGAGGAAGGGCATGCTCGTGCCCTCCATGCGGATGTTGCGAATTTTCGCGCCGTCGGCATAACCGAAGAGTCCGAGATATTCGTCCTGTGCGTCGCTGTTGAATTTCAGGTTTTTGATGAGGTGGTTGTCTCCCTCGAACGTGCCTTTGAAGGCGTGGCTCTTGTCTTTGCCGATGGGTGTCCAGTTGGAGTATCCGCTCATGTCGAGGTCGTCGATGAGGCGTGCGTTGTAGGAAGTGTTTCCCGCATTGACCCACTGCGCGAACTTGGCGAGGTGGGCGGGTTTGGCGATGAGATAGTAGCCGTCGGCGTAGGCGGGCGTGATGGGGTCATCGACGGGGAAGAGGTTGCTCTCGTCCGCCACGACGCAGTCGGTCATGGTGTTGCCCGTGCCCGTGCCGCAAATGCCGCCCATGTCGGTGCGATAGCCCTCGATGTGGGAGCCGGCGAGCAGGGTGCAGCGCGTGATTTTGCAGTTGTCGGGATTACCGGCAATGCCGGCGATGCATTTGTCGCCCGTCACCGTGCCTTGGAAACTGCAGTCCGTGATTTCGGTGAAGAAAGGTCGTCCCGCGATGCCGCCCCAATAGAGGTTCCTGCCGTTGCCGATGAGGTGGGAGGCGGTGACGTGGCAGTTGGTGATGCGCGAGGGAGCCTCTGCCGATTCTGCGCCGCAGAGACCGACGACGGCACCAATCATCTGGTTGCCGTTGAGGGACTGGCAGACGAGGCTGTCGATGCGGAGGTTCTTGATTTCGCCGCCGCGCACGTAGCGGAAGAGACCGTTCCATTCCGTGTCGGCAAGTTTCACGTTTCTGACTGTGTGGTCGGCACCGTCGAAGATGGAGGAGTAGGGAGTGCCTGACTGTCCGATGCCTTCCCAGGTCTCGCCCTCCATGTCGATGTCGCGGGCAAGGCGGGCGTCGTGGCTGCGCCCGGCGTTGGTCTCGTTGCGAAGCCATTTGAGGTGTTCCTTATTATATAAGGTATAGACGCCCTCCGCGTCTTCGCCCGGCACGAAGGGGTCGATGATGGTCTCCACGGTGCTGCCGTCTTCGGTCGTGTTGTCAGTGAGCGCGGCTCCCTCGTCGAGTCCGACGATGGCACCCACTGCGCCTTTGACGGTCGTGACCGTGCTGCCCGTTCGGAGCACGCTCTGTTGCATCTTGACGCCGTTTTCGGCGTGACCGAGGATGCCGCCGGCGTTTTCGTAGCCCCTCAGTTCTCCTTCAAAACTGCACGCGAAGAGAGCAGTGTTTTCGCCGGCTCGCCCGACGATGCCGCCCCAGTCCGCGCTGCCGTTGTAGGCATTCAACTGCCCGCCGTTTACCGCGCAGTTGAGCACGTAGGCGGTGCGGGAATGCGGCAGGAGTTGTCCGCAGACCACACCCACGTTGGAGGCTGCCTGCGCATAGGTCAGCCGGGGCGTTTCAAACGTGAGTCCCGAGATGGCACCGCCCTTGACGATGCCGAAGAGTCCGGCGTTGCTCCGGTCGGAAACGGTCAGGTTGCGAATGGTGTGGCTGTCGCCATCCAAAACGCCGCCAAAGGGATGGGTGGCGTCGCCGATGGGCTGCCAGTCGATGCCACCGAGGTCCATGTCGGCAGTCAGTTTGGCGTTGATGGCGCTGTTGCCCTCAGCCACGCGGTCGGCGACCCAGGCAAGTTGTCCCTCGCTTCCGACCTGATAGGTGTCGCCCGAGAGCGCGAGGATGTTGGGGTCAGCGATTTGGACAACGCTGGCTTCGTTCTTGCCGCTTTCCCAGCCCACGGAACTGAGCTGATTTCCTCCCACCATCGTGCCCACGTTGTTCTTGGTCCAGGCTTTCACCTGCGTGGCGGCGGGCAGGACGTTAGACATCAAGTCAGAGTAGTAGGCATATCCCACAATCCCTCCCACCGAGGAGGATGCGCTCACCGTGCCGCTGAAAGTGTTGCCCCAGACGTTGGCATGGTTCGACCTGCCGATCACACCGCCCCAGCAGTTGGAGGCGCCGAAGGCTTGCAACTCGGCATCCGTCACTTTGCAGCCAAGGATTTTGGCGTTTTTCGACATGTTCTGAAAAGCGTTCTCTCCCGTCACATATCCGCAAATGGCGCCGACATAGTCCGTCCGGCGGGTGTAGATGAAGCGCGGCGCGTCCAGCAGGACGTTTTGGATGACGACAGGGGTGAGGGAATAGGGGTCCGCGGCGGCATATCCGAACAGACCGCCGTAGTCACGGTTGCGCACCTTCAGATGACTGACGATGTGGCTCGCGCCGTCGAACTGTCCGCGGAAGGGATGGTCGGGCGTGCCGATGGGCTCCCAGTTGGCGACGGCGCTGAGGTCGATGTTCGCTGCGAGACGCGCGTTGACATCGCCTTGTCCGCCATTGACCATGTCGCGAAAAGTCGCGAGGTCGGTGGCGGATTGAATGAGATAGTAGCCGTCATTGTCTTTGTTGAGCACGTTTTGCGCTGCGCCGCTCAGTGTGAAGAGGACGAGCAGAACGGAAAGGAAGAACCGCCGTGTGGCGGGGCAACAGTGTGAGTGAAACATGGTTGTGGAGTTTGAGCCACTCGCTCGGAGGTTGTGTCGAAATGCACATTGGGCTTTTACCCTTGAAGGTGCGTCAGAATGGTTGTTGTGACACACCGCCCGCCTGCGCGAATGGGGAATGGTGTTTTGGTTTGGTTGAGGCAGCAGTTCGTGAAATTTGATTCGTTAATGCCTTAACTGCCGTGGCAAATTTACCATTTTTATTTCACAGGAATGAATGTTGTGGGCGTTAGTTGGCGGAACAACGGAGCGTCACACCGATTTTGCGTTAAAAAACTCCGTTCGCGGAGAGCGTGGCAACGATTCTGTCCGCCGATTTGTCGTTTCTGTCTCCTATCCCGTTGGTGTGCACAGGACGAGTGCACACGTGTGCGCAGCTCGAATGCACACGTGTGCGCAGGACGAATGCACACGTGTGCGCAGGACGTGTGCACACCAACAAGTCCCAAGAAAAGAGTGAAGAGTTCCGAGAAAATAATGTTGCCACGGCAGAAAAAGTCTAAGAGACAAAGAGACGAAGAGACAAAGAGTGAGCCTACCCCAACCCCTCCCTAAAGGGAAGGGCTTAGTTC
>JBJEAG010000244.1:0-8798 GCA_051868855.1 Alloprevotella sp.
CTCTTAGACTCTTAGTCTCTTAGACTCTTAGTCTCTTAGACTCTTAGTCTCTTAGACTCTTAGTCTCTTAGTCTTTTTGACTCTTTAATGAAAAAGTTTGATGCGTTGTTCCTCAGAGAGTTTACAGATGAGGATTTCGTCGTCTTTTTCCACCACGACATAACCGTCAAGTCCCTGCACCACCACTCTTTTCTTGCCTTCCACATGAACGATGCAGTGGTCGGAGTCAAAGAAATGGATGTTGTCACCAATGGCAGCGTTGTCATGTTCGTCACGACTGACCTCATTCCGCAAAGCGGTCCACGTACCCAAGTCACTCCAGGCAAAGGTGACGGGATGAACGAAAATCTCTTCCGCCTTTTCCATGATGGCATAATCGACAGAGATGCTTTCGCACTTGGGGAAGTCGCGGTCGATGCAAGCCTGTTCCTCGGGAGTGTCATAGACCGGAAGAAGATTTTCAAAGATGGCTGAAATCTTGGGCTCATAGACACGGAACGCATTGACGATGGTGCTGACGCTCCAAACGAAAATGCCGGAGTTCCACAAATAGTTCGGCAACTGCACGTAGGACTCTGCGGTGGCAAGGTCGGGTTTCTCAGTGAAACCATCGACACGGAAGATGCGATGGCCGCGAGAGGAGGCAAAGCCAAGGTCAGCCTTGATGTAGCCATAGCCCGTTTCGGGACGAGTCGGCTTCACGCCCAGCGTGACAAGCGCATCGGTCTCGGCTGCAAAGGAAAGACATTCCTCCATGACCTCTTCAAAAGCCTTTGTGTCAGGAATGAAATGGTCGGACGGCGTCACCATGACGTTGGCGCGAGGGTTGCGCTTCTTGATTTTCCAACTGATGTAGCAGATGGGAGGCGCCGTGTTGCGTCCGCAAGGTTCAGCCAACACCTGTTCACGAGCAATGTCGGGAAGTTGCTCATAGACATAGTCCACATAGCGCGCCGAAGTGAGCACCCAAATGTTCTCTTTGGGCACAAGACCGGCAAAGCGCTCTGCGGTCAACTGGAGCAGCGTCTTTCCGCAACGAAGAATGTCCAAAAACTGCTTCGGTTTCTCTTCCGAAGACAAAGGCCAGAAGCGGCTCCCCACTCCACCTGCCAAAATCACTAAATGGGTGTTCTTGTCAGACATATATATATAATGTGTGATTCTGATTTACGAAATATTTCTCAGTCTTCGATTTCCATGATGCCCTCAACATAGATGCGAGCCAGACTGTTGCTGGCAGAGGAGCGGACGGTGACCACTTTGCGGAAATGACCTCCCACCTTTCCTTTGCCATTGTAGGTGACAAAGATTTTACCTTTACCGCCGGGAGCAATGGGGTCTTTGCTGAACTTGGGCACGGTGCAACCGCAAGCAGCATGTGCCTGCATGATTGTCAAAGGTTCATCACCCGTGTTGGTGAACTCAAAAGTGCATTTCTGAAGTTCGCTTTCCTTGAACGTTCCAAAGTTGTGAACGGTCTTGTCGAACTTGATGACAGCCTGCGCGTCGGCGGAGACGCCAAGGCAAAGAACAAAAAGAAGTAAAAACAATCGTTTCATGACACGATTAACCTTTAAGATTTTAGAAAATATGCCCTGCAAAATTAGGAACTAATTACCACTCAATAAAATTTTGGACTGTGCAAAACGATATTTCCGCCCAAAAGCGTACTTTTGCCTTGCAAAGCGATGATTGTGTTTCATGATTTCATCGTTATTCGAACAAAAGAATACGGTTTCCATGGCTCAAACTCCCGAAAAAGTGATTCTCGGAATAGACCCCGGCACGAGCGTGCTGGGTTATGCCGCCTTGAAAATGTGCGGAAAGAAATCCGAAATGATTGCCATGGGAGTGATTGACCTGAGGAAATGCAAGGACGTCTATCTCAAGTTGGGCAGAATCCTGGAAAGAGTGGCAAGTCTCATGGATGCCTTTCATCCCGATGAGATTGCCGTCGAAGCCCCCTTCTGCGGAAAGAACGTGCAAAGCATGTTGAAACTCGGAAGAGCGCAGGGCGTGGTCATCGCCGCCGCCATGATGAGAGACATTCCCATCTTTGAATTTGCACCGTTGAAAATCAAACAGACCGTGACGGGGAACGGACTCGCCACCAAGGAGCAGGTGAAAAGAATGCTGGTGCGACTGATGAAACTGGACGAAGAAAAACTCCTACCCTACTACGATGCCACCGATGCGCTCGCCGTGGCTTATTGCCGGCACTTGGAAAGCATTCCCGGCAGTCTTGCCTCCAAAACCTTGGACACGGTCGGCACCCACAAAAGCAAAAAGTCCTCCTGGGCAGACTTCGCGGCGCTGCATCCGGAACGCATAAACTCACATTCGACACTCAGAAACGACAAAAAGATATGATGAAAACAACATTACGTGTCTTATTCTGCGCGGCAGTCTTCACTCTTTTGAATCCCGTGGCACAAGCACAAGAGGTGTTTAACTATGTGCTGGCTTCTGCCACGCGCACCGTGAACAATCCTTCTGCCAACTACACGCAAACACAAATTGCGCAATTCAAGAGAACCGCACTGATTTATCTGCAAAAGAAAGCGTTTGAACAGTCTGACACGGTGCAAACCTCGCTGCTTGACAACCAAGCCTACTATCTCTCAGAGTTCATCACTCTCTTCTTTGATGAAATCACCAAAGACAAGAAAGAGGCGGACGGAGTGAGAAAAGCAAAAATCATGCTCTTCATGGATGCCTCTGTCATGAACCCGCTTTGGAACGACTCGGACAAAGAAACCACTCAGTCTTTCCTCCAAGAAGAGGGCGTGCTCACTCCCTTCTCCCTCGACACTGACTGGCAAAAAGCCTACCTCGCTGCCACCGTCAATCTGAAAGACTTCAAGGCGATGCAGTGAGTCAAGTTTCAATAACCCTTTAACTCTTTGACTCTTTGAGACCACGGATTTCACGGATAAAACGGATTCCGCGCCGACTCTTTGTCTCTTTGTCTCTTTGTCTCTTTGACTTAATAATATACAACCATGTACGACATACAACTCAACGAAAGCGGAACACGTCACTTGCAACTGACAGAAGAAAATCTCAGAACCATCAGTAAGTACAAACTGCTGGATGGTCTGGTCGGAAGCGCAGGCTTTGTCACGGAAACCGAGTTGAACAAACTCAGAATGAATGTCAGAGCACTCATTGCCTCAAGCACGGAAAACACAAAAGACCTGCTGGACCTCTGCATCGACGTGATTTATCATGACAAAATGAAGGCATACGGTCTGAAGCAACTGATGGCAGCCTATCAAGACTTCCAAAACCGACAAGAAGACATTCCCGTCTCCGAAGACTGAGTCCACTTTTCTTCTGCCCACATTCCTTCTGTAACACCCCTCCCCTTCTCTCATGCTCACAGACTTCCTCCCCACCACCCGCAAAGAAATGGATTTGAGAAAATGGAATGAAGCAGACATCATTCTGTTTTCAGCCGACGCCTACGTGGATCATCCCTCGTTTGGCGCGGCAGTCATCGGCAGGACCTTGGAGGCTGAGGGCTATCGCGTTGCCATCGTCCCCCAGCCGGACTGGCACGGCGATTTCCGAGATTTTCGCAAACTCGGCAGACCCAAACTCTTCTTTGCCATCGCGCCGGGCTGCATGGATTCCATGGTGAACAAATACACCGCCAATCGCCGTCTCAGAAGTGAAGACGCCTATAGTCCCGACGGACGTCACGACTTGCGCCCGGAATATCCGACCATAGTCTATACGCACATTCTGAAACAACTCTTCCCCGATGTCCCCGTGGTTTTGGGAGGAATCGAAGCGTCACTGCGCCGTGTGACCCACTTTGACTATTGGCAGGAGAAACTCCGTCCGAGCATTCTCTGCGAATCGGGAGCAGACCTTCTGATTTATGGCATGGGCGAGTTGCCCATTCTCGAACTCAGCAATCTCATGGCGACGGAGGTGCTCAAGACGGAGACACCGATGACCACAACGCTTTTCAGAGAGATGCTGAGAAGAACGCCCGTCCGTCAGACCGTCACGCTCGAGAGCAAGACGGACATCAAAGGCGGCATCTGCGACACCGACATTCTCTTGCACGCCCACGAAGACTGTCTGAAAAACAAGGCGCACTTTGCCGAGAACTTTCGACTCGTTGAAATTGAAAGCAACCGTTTGGAGGCAAGAAGAATCATCCAACCGGTTGAAAACAGATTTGTCGTGGTGAATCCGCCCTTCCCGCCCATGACCACCGCGCAGATTGACCACTCCTACGACCTTCCCTACACTCGACTTCCGCATCCGAAATATAAAGGAAAGCGCATCCCAGCCTACGAAATGATTAAGTTTTCCGTGAACATCCACCGCGGCTGTTTCGGCGGCTGTTCTTTCTGCACGATTTCGGCGCATCAGGGAAAGTTCATCATGTCGCGCTCCAAAGAGAGCATCCTGCGGGAAGTGAAGAAAATCTGCGAAATGCCCGATTTCAAGGGTAACCTTTCGGACTTGGGTGGTCCCTCCGCCAACATGTATCGCATGGAAGGACGCGACAAATCGCTCTGCGCCAAATGTTCCCGCCCTTCCTGTCTGCACCCCGTGCTTTGCAAAAACATGCAGGCTGACCATCAACCGCTCATTGAACTCTACAAAGCAGTCGATGCACTTCCGGGCATCAAGAGAAGTTACGTCGGCAGCGGTGTGCGCTACGACCTCATTCTTGCGAACCACGCTGACCCCGCATCACAAAAAGCTGCGAGAGACTATGCCGAGGAACTCATCACCCGCCACGTCTCGGGACGTCTCAAGGTGGCGCCGGAACACACGGCGTCTCATGTGCTCCGCCTCATGCGGAAACCGGACTTCTCGCTCTTCCGACAGTTCAAAATGCTGTTTGACGACATTTGCCACAAACACGGACTGCGCCAGCAACTCATCCCCTACTTCATTTCGTCACACCCCGGCTGCAGCGACGAAGACATGGCGGAACTGGCGGTGGAAACGAAGAAAATGAACTTCCGTCTCGAACAGGTGCAGGACTTCACGCCCACTCCCATGACGCTCTCCACCGACACGTGGTACTCCGGACTTGACCCCTACTCCATGAAGGAAATACGCTCTGCCAAAACGCCGCAGGAGAAAACCCGTCAGAAAATGTTTTTCTTCTGGTATAAGCCGGAAGAACGCTCACGAATCATGCAAGCACTCAAGAAAATGAAACGCAACGACCTCATCAAACGACTCTTTGTCTTCCTCGCCGTGCTCTCGCTGTCCGCCTCGTCTTCGCTGCGGGCACAAACTGCTTGGGACGATGCGACCAAAGCGATTGACTACGAAGCAGAAGTGCAAGTCACCGCAGGCGACGGCGACACGCCGCTTTGGATGACCGCTAATAAATATGGTCTCTCCTCTGTCGTTCACGACAATGGCTATCTCCGCCTTGCCGCCTTCCACAAGGCGGAAACGGACTCGGCACGCAAATGGCGCATCGGCTGGGGCTTGGACCTCGCCGCAGGCTACGGCATGTCGTCGCCCGTGACGGTTCAGCAGTTCTATGCTGATTTTGACTACAAACTCGTGCGCCTCACCGTCGGAGCCAAGGAACACCCGATGGCGTTCAGAAACCAGGAACTCAGTTCCGGCTCTCAAACCTTCGGCATCAACGCGCGTCCCATTCCGGACATCCGATTCTCGCTTCCGGAGTATTGGAGCATCACGGGACCTTCTGCCTGGGTTTCCATCAAAGGTCACGTTGGCTATGGCTACATCACCGATGCCGGATTCCAGAAAGACTATGTCGCCCCGGACGGAAAGCGCAGCGAGCACGTGCTCTACCATTCCAAAGCGGGCTACATGCGCATCGGTAATCCCCAGAAATTCCCGCTCACCTTCGAGGGGGGATTGGAGATGGCAAGTTTCTTCGGAGGAACAATCTACAATGCCGGAAGTTTCTATGGCACCATTCCCGTCTTGGACATGAAGCACGGTTTCAAGCAGTTCTTCGACGTGATGTTTGGCATTGGCAGCGACCCGACCGACTCTGGCTACGACAACGCCTCCGGAAACACCGTCGGAAGTTGGCTCTTCCGTTTGAACTACGAGGGCAAGGACTGGAGCGCCGCCGTCTATTACGATCACTTCTTTGAAGACCATTCTCAGATGTTCTTTGAATACGGCTGGCTGGACGGACTGCTCGGCATGGAGGTCAATCTGCCCAAGAATCCCGTGGTTTCGAGCGTGGTCTATGAACACGTCAAAACAGACTACCAGAGTGGTCCCGTCTATCATGACCACACCGAGGCTGTACCCGACCAAATCAGCGGCATCGACAACTACTATAACCACAACATCTACGCCGGATGGCAGCACTGGGGGCAAGCCATCGGTAATCCGCTCTTCGTCTCGCCCCTCTATTTCCACCGTGCCTCCCTCACCTTCCCGGGCAACCGCTTCAAGGCACATCATCTCGGCTTCAGCGGAGACCCGACAAAGGATTGGCACTACCGCGTGCTCTATTCTCACCAACGCAACTGGGGAACCTACGCCACTCCCTTCAGCCGCCCGCGACAACTCCACAGTTTCCTCGCCGAGGTCACTTGGTCGCCCGAAAAGATTGGCAAATGGAACACCAAGGGTTGGTCGGCACGCCTTGGCTACGCGCTGGACCGCGGCAATCTCATCCGCCACAACACCGGATTCCAACTCACGATTTCCAAAACCGGGCGCTTTCATTGACAACCGTGTGAGAACCTGACTTGTTCATCTTACAAATTTACTGTTCCTCATGAAAATCAGAAACTTCTTTCCTTTCCTGCTGCTGCTCTCGCTCTTCCTTTCCTGCGACAAAATGCCCACGAACGGCGACCTCGACGGGAAGTGGATGTTGGAACATTCTTTCGTGCGTTCCGCTCCCGACGCTTCCTTTGACGTGCACGCCGACAGAAGGTCGGAGAGCATCTCCTGGAACTTCCAACTCGATTTGCTCAGCATACGCTCCGACGCCAATCACAACGGCGAAACTGCCGAATCCATCGCACGTTTTGCCGTCAGCGGAGACCGGCTCGACATCACGAAAACGTACATTCACTATCGTGACCGCGACGTGGAACTGACCGACCCGAACACCATCTGTCTGGAAAGCGTGGGCATTCGCGGCAATGCCGACTCCTATCGCATCGTCACCCTCTCCTCCGGTCACCTCATTCTTTGCTCCGACACCGACAGCCTCATTTTTGCGAAAAAGTGAGATTTCATCGGAAAAAACAGACAAATATATATTCTGCACAACCGAAAATTCAAACTATAAAACCATAAATCAAACCAACCATGCAAAGAGACACACAAATCTTCAATCTCATTGAGAAAGAACAACGCCGCCAACTCCGCGGCATCGAACTCATCGCATCCGAGAACTTCGTCAGTCCCGAGGTGATGCAAGCCATGGGGTCTTGTCTGACCAACAAATATGCAGAAGGCTATCCCGGCAAACGCTACTATGGCGGCTGCGAAATCGTTGATCAAACCGAACAAATCGCCATTGACCGCGCCAAAGAACTCTTCCACGCGGAATATGCCAACGTCCAGCCGCACTCCGGTGCCCAAGCCAACGCAGCAGTCCTGCTGGCGGTGCTCAAACCCGGTGACACGTTCATGGGACTCAACCTGGACCACGGCGGCCACCTCTCCCACGGTTCCGCCGTCAATACCTCCGGCATCCTCTATCACCCCGTAGGCTACAACCTCTGCCCCGAAACGGGTCGCGTGGATTACGATGAAATGGAACGTTTGGCACTCGAACACAAACCGAAACTCATCATCGGCGGCGGCTCTGCCTATAGTCGTGAATGGGACTACAAGCGCATGCGCGCCATCGCCGACAAAGTGGGCGCTCTCTTCATGGTCGATATGGCACACCCTGCCGGACTGATTGCCGCCGGACTTCTCGACAACCCGGTGGAACATGCCCACATCGTCACCACCACCACCCACAAAACGCTCCGCGGACCGCGCGGCGGCATGATTCTCATGGGAAAAGACTTTCCCAACCCTTGGGGACTCACCACTCCGAAGGGTGAAGTCAAAATGATGAGTCAGATTCTCAACAGCGCCGTCTTCCCCGGCAGTCAGGGCGGTCCGTTGGAACATGTCATCGCTGCCAAAGCCGTGGCATTCGGTGAAGCACTCCAGCCTGCCTTCAAGGAATATGCGCTTCAGGTCAAGAAAAACGCAGCCCGACTCGCTGAAGCACTTGTCAAACGAGGTTTCACCATTGTCAGCGGCGGAACCGACAACCACAGCATGCTCGTGGACCTTCGCTCAAAATATCCCGAACTCACCGGACGCGAAGCAGAACACGCTCTTGTGGCAGCCGACATCACCGTCAACAAAAACATGGTGCCCTTTGACTCTCGCAGCGCGTTCAAGACTTCCGGCATTCGCCTCGGCACACCTGCCATCACCACTCGCGGAGCCAAGGAAGACCTCATGGACGAAATTGCAGAAATGATTGAAACCGTGCTCAACGCACCGACCGACGAGAACGTCATCAGCACCGTGCGCCGCCGCGTGAACGAAACCATGGAAGCTTACCCGCTCTTTGCGTGGTGACGCTTTCTGAAATAATTATTCACCCATTCATTGACCCACACTGTCTGTCCGGACAATGTGGGTCTTTCTTTTTCGTCTCAGAATCTTTTCTCGGAATTATTGCTGTCCGGTAAACGGTCTTAATGAATTGAATACGTTGATGTTTGTGGAGGGCAAGCCCCCCTTGACCGGATGGCGAGGGCAGCAGGCCCGATGAGGGAGCGCAAGCGACCGAACTG
>JBJEAG010000245.1:0-8793 GCA_051868855.1 Alloprevotella sp.
ACTTCGACGGCATCGCCGTTCTCGCCGTCATGGCGTGCTTCCTCTTCGCGGTGATAGCGGGTAGTCTTTTGCTCGACCAACTCCGCCTTTGGACGTGGAAGGGGGTGGAGAAGAGCCTACCCCAACCCCTACCTAAAGGGAAGGGCTAAGCCCCCCTCCATTAATGCTCGTAACATTTTTCTATGTTAAATTAGATTTTGAAAACTAGGAAAGTCCGCTACAAAATACTTCAAGCATTACAAAATTTTATTGCGCATTTGCAAGGGGATCTGACAGTCAATTATACAGAAGGACCTTCCTCCTTCCAGAATATCGTCTATTGTTTGCTCTAAAGAAGAATCATAAAGATTGGACACTTTATTTTTAATCTTCCTATGGTTGCCATTTGCACTTCTGTTATATACATCTTCGTCTGGTGTCCATTGATTGGAACGTAAACAATATAATTAGGGGACCAATTATTTTTGTTAATCATATCAATTATGCCAACCTTGCATATCCATGCCGAACATAGGAGGAAAGATGGGTCGGAATCATTTTCATATTGATCCAGCATATTCTTAACATTTGCCACAGCGTTACCCAATTTTGTGAGTTCTTTAGTTTGGCCAAACATACTTGAGAAAAATCCCATATCTTTCAAATTTAATCAGATTCAAAAAATGCTTTGCTATAAAAAAGGCATCAAAAGAAGACCAATCACACATCCTGAGCCAAAATTTGACTGGGATGGTGCTCCAGAAAGGCATCCTCCATGCTATGTCCATCTCCTCTTTTGTTGCTTTTGCAGCATCCATAGCACACATAGAATTTCTTTGAAGGCTCTTTACTGTCAGACCATGTATATCTGTACACAGACATAGGAGTTCCGCAAGAAGGGCATCTTCCATTTTCAAGAAGACCTTGAGACTTAAGAAACATCAAAGCTTTAGAATTATTGATAGGCTCCATCATGAATAATCTTCTAATCATTGGGTCGTCTTCAAAGGTGTCGTACTCATACTTTCCTCTATCCTTTAATCCATTTGCATTCAATTCATCTACTACCAGTTTGATATCTCCCTGAAACAAAGGTTGTTGATGCATTTGCTCGTATATTTCATATTACTTAAATTGTGATGTGACATTATCCATGTATTGCCTTGTTCTATTCTCTATATGTTTAATCATATCGGATTGGGGCATAGTTTCAGGAAAATCCCAATCAAGTTTATGGTCACCAATAAAAATGTTCTTCATTTCAAAGGTGACATTGATTTTATTGAAAGTATGTTGAAAATGGAAGGTAATACTACCAGAACTATTCTTCATTCCAACACACATATATTTGTTGGTCTTTTGAATTACTTTCATACCAGACTCTGGGTCAATAAAATTGTTGATAAGAGTCTTATACTTATTGTATATTCCACCTTCTTTGACGATTTTGTCAGTTTCTGCAATTGAGTCTTTCGCAAAAGAAAAAATAACAAATCCAACAATAATTATTATAAATATGACTATTGTATCCATACCTTTTCAATTAATAAAAATAATCAGCAATTTCTTGATAGATTGAAAAACTTGTTCTACGCTTGTCGAAGATCCATTCTTTCAAGACCATAGAATCTTGAATGCAAGCGACTCTTAATTCGGGACCATGTGAACCAAGTGAAGAATAACTCATGAACAATTCCTGATTATGGGAATTGCCAATTCTCACTGATTCGTCGTAACTTCTTTCAAAGAGAAGTGTATGATCATCTGACTGTAAAACGAGGTCTAGAACATCTCCATAATTCTCCCTAAGGCGAGACGCTTTCCCTGGAGTTTTAAGTGCGACCTTTTCATCTTCATCAATTTTCTTCTTGAAATTTGTAGCCCATATAAATAGTACTACACAAAGAATGATAAGAACTATTGTCATAATGAAATCTATTTAGAATACTTTTTAGTTGCTTTTTCTTTTTCTTCAGACTCGATGATATTAACGCTAACGCCATATTTGTTTGCGATCTCAATCATTTTATTCTTACCGGCGTAGTGTTGACCACCTTCTTCATTTACTGATTTATAGGCCTCCATCATGTATGTAGCTACTGCCAACTTACGTAGTAATGGCTTGTCAGAACTTTCGTATGCTTCCCTTCCGGCATCATCATACAGTTTATGGAAGAACTCTCTAATAGGTTTTTCTATTGCAAGCATTGCCTCAGTCTTTTCTCTCTTGCCCAAAAGAATTTCAAATTTGACTTGGGTCTGATCCTTTGTTCCGCCTTCAGCTGCAATGCTTATCCCTTTGTTCATAAATTCTTCAGACATAAGCCTTTTCATATCATCAAGACCAAGAGTGAACATAGGCTTAGGATAGTCTTCACAATCATCATCTTCATCTAATAGAGACTCATCCAACTCCTGTTTACCATAATGCTCGGTTTCTTTCTTCTCTGCATAACCATTCGAATAAAGGAATTCGTTGATTTCAGATGATTCCGTAACACCTAACCAACGCTTTATTTCTTTTCCGTTATAGTCTACCAAAATGAGTTTAGGCAAACTTCTAACTTTATATTTTCCCGCAGTATCTTCCTCCTCTTCGATGTCCACAACCTCCACAGGCAGGGCAAGTGAACATTTTTTTAGTTCCTTGTCTTGCTCATGACAATGAGAGCAATCAAGATAGAAATAAAGGATTTTGTATTTCTTGCTATTTGCTTCGTGTTCCATTCGTTTCTTCTCTGTAGCGTTTTTTTCTCTTTGTTCTTTCAATTTCTGCTGACGCTCCGCTTCTCTTTTTTGTTGTTCAACGAGTGCAGCTTTTCTCTTTTCCTCTTCTTCCTTCTTTTGTTTAGCAAGGAATTCTTCCTCCATCTTTTTTCTTTCTTTCTGTTTCCCGAAATAGAAGAGGAGACCACCAATGGCAGCTAAAAGTAGTGCTGCACTGAATTTTTGACCAGCAGCACCGCTGGCTCCATTAGATGAAGCCATAATTCCAACCAAGAAATTCAAGGCTGCAAATACGAGTAATACAATACCTGTTATTTTCATAGTTATGATTCTTATTTAATATCCCATTACTTTGTCAACAACTTCATCAGAGTAACTTACGCGAGGTATGTTAGGAGTATCTTCGTTGACAGTATTGAAGATCCAGTTTTTGCCCCCATTTGTAGAAACAGCGATGGTTTTATCTGGACTCGTATGAATTTGCATCTTGTCGCCGACTATATTTGACACAATTTCAAACACATAAATAATATTTTCACCAAATGTAACTTTCCTCACTACTCTGCTTACAACGATGTTAAGATCTATTCCATGGTCTGCATATCGTTGGATAGCTTGAACCATCTCGTAAGAAACAGAAGCAAAGAAATTTCGCATTATGGCATCGTCATCTTCGCTAGGAAAAAACTTTCGGAATGTCAAGGATGAAGCGCACGCTTTCAAATGTAGTGAGTCACTTTGCCTTCGTCGCGCACAAATTCGCACTGAAGATTCCATGACTTCGGAGGCAAAGGTGTAACATTTTTTTGATATGCACAATCAAAATGTGAAGAAAATGACAAAAGTCGGCTGTCAAGAGGGACCAAGAGGGAAGCCTTCCCCAACCCCTCCCTGAAGGGAAGCCTACCCCAACCCCTCCCTAAAGGGAAGGGCTAAGTCTGTCACCGACTTTTTGTCTTTTTGACTTCAGGAAATGGGGTTTGAACAAGGTTTTGCAGGGGTTTTGCAGGGGTTTTGCAGGGGTTTTGCAAGGGTTTTGCAGGGTTGCAAAAAGGTTGCAAAAAGGTTGCAAAAGGGTTGCAAAATGGTTGTTCAAGGGGTGTTCAAGGGTTGCCGGAACTGACGCACAGCGGACGGGATGGGTCGCTACGCTTCGGTCAGGAAGGTGGCGGAAACGGCAAAAATTGCGTTCGCGGAGGGCGTGGCAACGTTCGCGGAGGGCGTGGCAAATTTTCGCCACGGCGTGGCAACGTTCTTGTCCGCCGATTTGTTGTTCCTGTCCGCCGATTTGTTGTTCTTGTCCGCCGATTTGTCGTTCCTGTCCCCATTCCCGTTGGTTTTCATCTTAAGGCGCAAGCATTTTCATCTTAAGGCGCAAGCGTTTTCATCTTAAGGCGCAAGCATTTTCATCTTAAGGCGTAAACCAACGACTCCCAAGAAAAAAATGACGACTCCCAAGAAAAAACTATTGCCACGGCAGAAAAGAATGTGAATTTTGGCGTTCCCGGGTGTCATCCGAACGGACACAAAAAAGTGTTCCCAAAACCGACGATCCGGTTCTGAGAACACCATTCTAAGATATGCCACTAAAATGTATGTAGTGCGGTGACGTTATTTCACGTTGCCGACTTTGATGAGATATTCGGCAATCTGCACGGCGTTGAGGGCTGCGCCCTTGCGAATCTGGTCGCTGACGAGCCAGAGGGTCAAGCCGTTGGGGTTGGTGAGGTCTTTGCGGATGCGACCCACATAGACGGGGTCTTTGCCGGCGAGGAAGAGGGGCATGGGATATTCCTTCTTCTCGGGGTTGTCCATCAAGACGAGACCTTCGCCCTCGGCAACTGCCTTGCGAACGTCTGCCACTTCCAGCGGTTCTTCCGTTTCGACCCAGATGGCTTCGGAGTGGGAGCGGAGCGAGGGGACGCGCACACAGGTGGCGGAGGTGAGACAGTCGGTGTGCATGATTTTCTTCGTCTCGTGGAACATCTTCATTTCTTCCTTCGTGTAGCCGTTTTCCTGGAAGACGTCAATCTGAGGAATGACGTTGAAGGCAAGCTGATAGGCAAACTTCTGAACGGTGGGTTCTTCGCCAGCCAAGACTTGGCGATACTGCTCCATGAGTTCGTCCATGGCAGCCTGACCTGCGCCGCTGGCAGCCTGATAGGAGGCAACGTGGACGCGTTTGATGTGGGAGAGGTTTTCGATGGCTTGCAGCGCCACGACCATCATGATGGTGGTGCAGTTCGGGTTGGCGATGATGCCGCGGGGACGGTTCAGCGCGTCGGCGGCGTTGCATTCGGGAACGACGAGGGGCACGTCCTCGTCCATGCGGAAGGCGGAGGAGTTGTCAATCATGACGGCGCCGAAGCGGGTGATGTCGGCGGCGAACTCTTTGGAAGTGCCTGCGCCGGCAGAGGTGAAGGCGATATCGACGTCCTTGAAATCGTCGTTGTGCTGAAGCAACTTCACTTCCACTTCCTTTCCGCGGAAGACATATTTTCGTCCTGCGCTTCGCTCAGAACCGAAGAGCAACAGGTTGTCGATGGGGAACTCACGTTCTGCGAGCACGCGCAGAAACTCTTGACCGACGGCGCCACTGGCACCCACAATAGCAACATTCATGAGATTTGGGATGTTTTGAACCGGAAGGACTTTTGAGAAAGCGGGGGGGAAGAGTTTCTCCTTGCTTGGCTGCCTGTCCGGTTTGGTGAAAAGTTTTTCTCGTTTTGCGCGGCAAAATTACAATGTTTTTTTCATTTGTGTCGTTTGATGAACGATTTGTGTCGCAAGATGAACGATTTCCGTGCCGCGGAGCAAGCAGAATGCAGGATATTTTGCAATTTTGCAAGCAGAAACGTTGGCTCTGGCGCTGCGCTTTGGCTTTACGACAACTGAGACAACGAAAGACAACTTTGTGCAGTGAGACACTGCACCTCCTAACCTTTTTGACTCTTTGTCTCTTTGACTCTTTGTCTCTTTGACTCTTTGTCTCTTAGACTCTTTGACTCTTTGTCTCTTTGACCCTTTAGACCCTTCTGACTGTGCCCATCACTGACCCCACTTGGATTTTCTTCATCGTGCTTTCCATCATTTTGTTTGCACCGATGCTTTTGGAGCGTTTACACGTTCCCTCCATTGTGGGCATGATTTTCGCCGGGCTGCTGATAGGTCCGCACGGTTTCCACGTCCTGGACCGCGACGGCAGTTTTGAGTTGTTTGGAAAGGTCGGAATCTATTATATTATGTTCCTCGCGAGTCTTGAAATGAACCTTCAAGACGTGCAGCGAATGAAAGTCCGGGCAGGCACGCTCGGATTGCTTGGTTTCATCATCCCCATGCTCATCGGCTTCCTCGCCAACCGTTTCCTGCTGGGATTCGGCGTGGCAGCGGCGGTGCTGATGGCGGCGATGTATGCCTCCCACACGCTCATTTCCTATCCCATCATCCTCCGCTACGGTCTCTCGCGCCTCCCCGCCGTGAACATTGCCGTCGGCGGCACGATTGTGGCAGACACGCTGACGCTGCTTGTGCTGGCGGTGGTGGGCGGTATGTTCAAAGAAAACGTCTCGGGCTGGACCTGGGTCTGGCTCGTCGTCAAAGTCATTCTCCTCGGACTGCTCATCATCTACACTTTCCCGCGCCTCGGGCGCTGGTTCTTCCGTCGCTACGATGAGAGCGTCGTGCAATATGTCTTCGTTCTGGTTCTCGTCTTCCTCGGCGCAGGTCTGATGGAGTTCGTCGGCATGGAAGGCATCCTCGGCGCGTTCCTCGTCGGCATCGTGCTCAACCGCCTCATACCTCCCTCCTCACCGCTGATGAGTCACATCGAGTTCGTCGGCAACGCCCTCTTCATCCCCTATTTCCTCATCGGCGTCGGCATGCTCATCAATCTCAACGCACTTGTCGGACACGCCGAAGCGTGGGTCGTGGCGTTGGTCATGATTGTCGTCGGACTCTTCACGAAATGGCTGGCGGCATACACGACGCGGCAGGTGTTCCGCATGAGTGCCGACGAAGGCTGGCTGATGTATGGTCTGACCGGCTCCCGCGCCGCTGCCACGCTGGCGGTGGTGCTGGTCGGCTACAAAATCATTCAGCCCGACGGCTCCCGTCTCTTGGGCGAGGAGGTCTTGAACGGCGCCATGTTGCTCATTCTCGTCACCTGCGTTTGCAGTTCGCTCATCACGGAGCGCGTTTCGCGAAGAATGGCGATGAAACGCCACACCGAAGTGGCTGACGAAAGCAGTGCCGTTCCCACCGACCGCCTCCTCATTGCCGTCAATAATCCCGACACGGTGGGCTCGCTGGTGGAACTTGCCCTCCTGCTGCGGCGTCCGCGCTCCGCCTCGCCGCTCATTGCTCTCAACGTGGTGCTGGAAGACGACCCCTCCGCCCGTCAGAGCGGACTGACGCAACTGCAGCGCGCCGAGAAAATGGCTGCCGCAGCCCACGTCAGAATGCAGTCCTACAGTCGCTGGTCGGTCAACGTCGTCAGCGGCATCAGCCACACGGTGAAAGAGAACGCCGTCTCCGACCTCGTCATCGGTCTTCACCAAAAAGAAAAACTTGTCGATGCTTTCTTCGGTAAACTCGGCAGTGACCTGCTTGCCTCGGTGGAGCGTCAAATCTTCATCTATCGCGGCACGATTCCTCTCAACACCGTGCGCCGCCTCCACGTTCTCATTCCCCGCAAGGCAGAGTTTGAACCGGGCTTCTCGGACTGGGTGGAACGCCTCGCCCTGCTCGTGCGGCAACTCAGTTGTCCCGTGGAGGTTTATAGCGGCAAGGAAACGCTTCAGGCGTTGCGCCACTACGGCGAGACGCATGGCAGCCGCATCGACCCGCGCTATCATGACTTCGTCTCCTGGTCCGACCTCCTGCCCTTGGCGCACGCCGTGCGACAGGACGAGATGGCAGTGTTTGTCTGCGCCCGCCGCGGCACCATCTCCTTCCAGAACTATTTGGACCGTCTGCCCGTTCAAATCGAACGCTACTTCTCCATGCGCAACATCCTCTTCGTTTATCCCGCCCAGAAGACCGTGAGATTGTGAACGCAATTCTGTAACCGCCGTAACAGTTACGACGGTAACAAAAATCATCGAACATCCTTCAGTTGTTATGAGATTCTATAATCGAGCCACCGAAATCAAGGAACTGCATCGCATCCAAAAACTTTCGTTTGAAAGCCATTCGAGAATGACGGTCATCACCGGGCGACGTCGCATCGGTAAGACCTCTCTTGCTGTCGAAGCCACCAAGGGAGATGTGCCTACCGTCTATCTCTTTGTGGGGCGCAAGAACGAAGCTGCTCTTTGTGAGGAGTTCGCTCAACTCATTTCCTCTGCGTTGGGCGTCTATGTTCCTTCCGAAATCAAGAGTTTCCGCTCGTTGTTCCAAATGTTGTTGGAATTGGCGAAGACGCGTCCCTTCAACTGCATCATGGATGAGTTTCAAGATTTGGAATACGTGAACCCTTCTGCCTATAGCGACGTGCAGAATCTTTGGGATCAATATCGCCAACAAACTCATCTCAATTTGATTCTGATGGGCTCCGTGTTCTCCATGATGCACAAGATTTTTGAAGGCTACAAAGAACCGCTGTTCGGTCGTGCCGACAACATCATCCGGCTCGTGGGCTTCGGAACGCAGACGTTGAAGGAAATCATGAAAGACCATCGTCCCGATTTCAGCAACGATGAACTTCTCGCACTCTACAGTTTCACCGGCGGCGTGCCCAAATATGTGGAACTTCTGTGCGAAAACACGGACCTCACGGTGCAAGGCATGTTAGATTATATGGTGCGTGACAACTCCCCGTTCACCGATGAGGGAAAAAACATTCTGATCGAGGAGTTCGGAAAAGACTATGGCGTCTATTTCTCCATTCTCAGCAGCATTGCGTGCGGCATCAACACTCAACCGGCAATAGAAACGGCGTTGGGCGGCATCAGCGTTGGCGGACAGTTGCGCCGACTGATTGAAGATTACTCTCTCATCACGCGAATCAGACCTGTTCTTTCAAAAGAAGGCACGCACAGTGTGCGTTACGACATCAACGACAACTTCCTGAAATTTTGGTTCCGATAC
>JBJEAG010000246.1:0-1865 GCA_051868855.1 Alloprevotella sp.
ACGCTGATGCACTGCCATTTAGACCTTTCGTGACGGAACAGTGTGAATAATGCAGCTTAGAGGAAAAGACGCTATAAATCAGTCGTCTTTTTCTTGCAGGTTAGCGATTTTGACCAAATATTGTCCGTATTGATTTTTCAGCATGGGTTCTGCGAGACGTTTGACGTCTTCGGGCGAAATCCATCCCTGCTTCATGGCGATTCCTTCGAGACATCCGATTTTCTGTCCCGTTCTCTTTTCAATCACTTCGATGAAGGTGGATGCTTCGCTGAGACTGTCGTGGGTTCCGGTGTCGAGCCAGGCGAAGCCGATGCCGAGCGTCTGCACCATCAGTTCGCCCGCTTCGAGAAACTCCTGATTGACGGTGGTGATTTCCAACTCGCCGCGTGCCGAGGTCTTGATGTGCTTCGCCACTTCCACGACTTTGTTGGGATAGAAGTAGAGACCGACAACGGCGTAGTTCGATTTCGGTCGGGCTGGTTTTTCTTCGATGCTGACGCAGTTGCCCTGGGCGTCAAAATCCACGACGCCATATCGCTCGGGGTCGTTCACGCGATAGCCGAAGACGGTGGCTTTGTGCTCCTCCTCGGCGGTGCGCACTGCTTCGCGGAGCATTCTGCCGAAGTGGCTGCCGTGGAAGATGTTGTCGCCGAGCACGAGGCAGACGCTGTCGTCGCCGATGAACTCCTCGCCGATGAGGAAAGCCTGTGCCAGTCCGTCGGGCGAGGGCTGTTCGGCGTAGGAGAAGTTCACGCCGTAGTCGCTGCCGTCGCCGAGCAAGCGCTTGAAGCCGGGAAGGTCTTGCGGGGTGGAAATGATGAGAATGTCGCGGATTCCGGCAAGCATGAGCACAGAGACGGGATAATAGACCATCGGCTTGTCGAAAATGGGAATCAACTGCTTACTGATTCCTTTTGTAATAGGGTAGAGCCGGGTACCACTGCCGCCGGCCAAAACGATGCCTTTCATAGAGAATATTTTGGTTAGGAAACACAAAATCCGGGCGCAATCCGCAGATTGCCACCGCAAAGAAAAGCATTTATCTCCAAGAAACCGCCTTTTTTGCCGTGAATTTTGGGTTTTCGGGGCAAACTGCTCCCTTTTGTGTCCTCTTTTCGCCGTTTCTTTCTCTTCGGCGCCCGTTTTGCCTCGGTCAAAAGCGTGAAACAAACTTTGGCTGTCGGGTAAAAGTTTTTTCAGCCCTCACCATCCGGACAAATGCTTAGATGTCGCCCACGGTGGCGCGGACGCGATGAATCGCGTCCGCCCTGCACGTGGCGACGGTCGGAAAGTTGCTGGTACGCGGTCGGCAATGAAACGGTGGCTGTGTGCAGTGGGACACTGCACCTCCTATAGCGCCGTCATCGCGTCCTTTTTATATGTGGAAACATTTGAAGGACAAATTACCAAACAGCAGTAAAAACATTGTTTGCGGACGGCGTGGCAACGTTTCTGTCTGCCGATTTGTCGTTTCTGTCCGCCGACTCGTTGGTTTTCATCTTAAGGTGAAAGCGTTTTCATCTTAAGGTGAAAGCATTTACATCTTAAGGTGAAAGCGTTTTCATCTTAAGGCGCAAACCAACGATTCCCAAGAAAAAAGTGACAACTCCCAAGGAAAGAATGTTGCCACGGCGGGAAAGAATGCATAATATTACCGTCCGATAAAAACGAAAGTAATGAGTGGAGTCCGCTTTTTCTTGCGTTCCTGGTCTTTTTCCGCTTCATGTTTTTTGTTGTCCGAAACGAAATGCCTACTTTCGCCGCTGAAAGCGTTCGCGCTTTCGCGACATTTGAACACACATTCATTATTGCATTCGCTATTATTTCGCGTTTAGCCAAGAGCCTCGGAAACTCATTTGGAATAA
>JBJEAG010000247.1:0-1375 GCA_051868855.1 Alloprevotella sp.
GGCGCGAAAAATCTTTTTCAAACCATCTTCCTCAAAACCTGTTCTCATCATGCCAGCCAACAAAAATGCTCTGATTCGATATAAAACCATTGACAACTGCCTCAGAAATCGCTATCGTCGCTGGACGCTGGACGACCTCGTTGATGCCTGCTCCGAAGCCCTCTATGAAATGGAGGGAATCCGAAAAGGCGTCTCCGTTCGCACCGTGCAGGGAGACTTGCAGATGATGCGCTCGGACAAGTTGGGATATAATGCTCCGATTGAGGTTTATGACAATAAATTCTATCGCTATGCCGACTGCGACTACAGCATCACGGAGATGCCCTTTTCGCAAAATGACTACGAGGTGCTGCAGGAAGCCGTGGACATGCTCCGACAACTGGAAGATTTTGAGCAATTTGCAGAAATGACTGATATCATCAGCCGATTGCAGGACAAACTCTACATCTCACAAAAGAACCGAAAGCCCATCATTCATTTTGACCGCGTGAGCGACTTGAAAGGACTGAAACTGCTCAACCCGCTATACAACTATATTTCTCACAAACAAACTGTTCGTATCCTCTATCAGTCTTTCAACGCAAAGGAACCCACGGAATATGTCCTTTTCCCCTATCTTCTCAAAGAGTTCAGAAATCGCTGGTTCCTTTTCGGCTCAAAAGCTATGGACTTGGTTCTCTACAATCTCGCTTTGGACAGAATTGTCTGCGTCGAACCCTCTGACATCCCGTTCAGAGAAAATCCCGACTTCGATGGCGAACACTTTTTCGACGACGTCATTGGAGTCAGCAAAAACCTGCACTACACACCGCGCCGCATCACATTCCGCGCCACCGGAGAACAGGTGAACTACATTAAGACAAAACCCATCCACCCTTCACAAAAAATTGTCAGCGAGAATGTCGAAGAAGGCAGTTGCGTGTTTCAAATCAAAGTGGTCACCAATTTTGAAATGTATTCCGTCTTTATGTCCTACGGTCCCGGCATTCAAATTCTCTCTCCTCAAACGGCGGTCAAATACATGAAAGTCAAACTCCGCGAAGCCGCCGCCCTATATGACGAAGCGGAAGTGCGATAAATTTATTCTGACAATGACGTCACCGAGCATTGACTCCTCTACCAAAGAAGAACGCCTTGCATTTGTGAAAAACGAATGGAGGTGCCGACACAACTGCGAACTGTGCGGAAGATGCCGCGTCCTCAGAAACCGCAGCGAAGAAGAAGTCTTTGCCGACTATATCGAAGGCAAAAGGAACTATTTGGACATTGTCCTTGAGATGAGAAAATGAAGAAAGGAATCGCTTGGAACGGTGGCTGATGCTCTCTTTCTCCCAAACCCGACTCGCCATCGTTCCCGCCGATTCTGTCGGCGGGG
>JBJEAG010000247.1:1475-8786 GCA_051868855.1 Alloprevotella sp.
CTCTCTTTCTCCCAAACCCGACTCGCCATCGTTCCCGCCGATTCTGTCGGCGGGGCTCTCCCTCCCAACCCGACTCGCCACTGTTCCCGCCGATTCCGTCGGCGGGGCTCTCCCTCCCAACCCGACTCGCCACCGTTCCCGCCGATTCCGTTGGTGGGGCTGCTGAAGAAACAGAAACGGAAGGCGTTTTCAGCCGTGCCTCTCGCCAAGAGTCGTTTTTTTGAAAAAAACGGGGAGCAAATGGAGAGAAGAAATTTTGTTTTAGTACTTTTGCGCGGAAGTATTTTGAAAACTTTAGTTTGAACCTCTTTTGTGTTTGACAAATGTCAAGTAGTTCACATTTTCCTGCTTGCTATGTGCATCTTCCGGATTATACGGAAGGGCGCAGTGCTACGTTCTATCTCGCTGCGGAGGAATACATCGCCCGCACACTTCCCGAAGACAACTATCTCTTCTCCTGGCAACTCAACCCGACTGTCGTCATGGGGCGCAATCAGGTGGCGCACGCCGAAATCGACTTGGATTTCTGCCGCCACGAAGGCATTGACATCGTGCGACGCAAAAGCGGCGGCGGTGCGATTTTTGCCGACCGCAGGAATATCATGTGGAGTCTCATCACCGGCGAAAGTGCCGTGGAGCCGCTTTTTGCAGACTACGCACAGACCGTGGCTGCTGCACTGACGGACTTAGGAGCTCCGGCGGGAGTGTCGGGACGCAACGACATCGTCCTGAGCGACGGCGGAAAGGTCTGCGGAAATGCTTTCTACCATCTGACCGACCGCAACATTGTTCACGGCACGATGCTCTATGACACCAACGCACGTCTGATGCAAGGAGCACTTCATCCCGACACCTCAAAACTTGAATCGAAAGGAGTGAAGAGCGTCAGAAGTCGCGTTTCGCTGCTGAAAGGTTTTCTTCCCTTTGGTGTGGACGAACTGCGCCGGCGTCTCGGCGAACTGCTTTGCGACCGTTCCATCTGTCTCGGCGATGCCGACGTGAAGGAGATTGAAGAAATTGAGAAGGCTTATCACGACCCCGACTATCTCTTCGGATCTTCTGCCCACAGCGATGTGGCTTTTGAAGGTCGCATTGAGGGTTGCGGCACACTCGCTCTGCACTTCCGTCTTCGCGGCAGTGTGGTGGAAGACGTTCGTCTCACGGGCGACTTCTTCGAACTCTCCAACGCTGCAGAGGAATTTCGCATGGCTTTCGTCGGCAAGGCGTTCACAAAGGAATCTCTCGCCGAAGCGGTGAAAGAAACACAGCCCCAACTTTCCATTCGCAACCTTTCCGAAGCAGATTTGCTGACACTGTTGGAAGTATGAAAATTCTGACAGCACTCCTTATTATATATAGCACACAAACCTTAAAATCTCATAACCATCCATGTCTGAAAAAAGAACTTGTCTCTATGACCGCCACGTTGCCATGGGCGCCAAGATGGTGCCTTTCGGCGGATTTGAAATGCCCATTCAATACACTGACATTCCCGACGAACACCAAGCGGTGCGCAATGCCTGCGGCGTGTTTGACGTGAGCCACATGGGCGAGGTGCTCGTCACCGGAAAGCAGGCGGAAGCCTTCGTGCAGCACATCTTCACAAATGATGTGGCAGGTGCTCCCGTCGGAAAGATTTTCTACGGCATGATGCTGCGCCCCAACGGCGGCACGGTCGATGACTTGCTCGTCTATAAGATGGGCGATGAATGCTTCTTCCTCGTCATCAACGCTGCCAATATTGACAAAGACTATGCGTGGATCACGGAGCAGGCGGCTCAATTCCCCGAAGTGGTCACGGAAAACCAGAGCGACATCTACGGACAGCTCGCCGTGCAGGGTCCCGAAGCAGAAGCCGTTGTGGAAGAAGTGCTTGGTCTGGCTTGCAAAGAATTGGAGTTCTACACCTTCAAGACCATCGCACTGCCCGAAGAGACGCTCATCGTCAGCCGCACCGGCTACACCGGAGAAGACGGTTTTGAAATCTATGGCAGCCACGCCTACATCTGCGCCGCTTGGGACAAACTGCAGAAAAGCGGACGCGCCAAAGCCTGCGGACTCGGCTGCCGCGACACGCTCCGCTTCGAGGTAGGACTTCCTCTCTACGGCGACGAACTTTCCGAAGAAATCAGCCCCATCATGGCGGGTCTCAGCATGTTCGTGAAACTCGACAAAGCAGACTTCATCGGCAAAGAAGCCGTGGCAGCACAGAAAGCAAACGGCGTCAGCCGCAAACTCATCGGCATCGAACTCGAGGCACGCGCCATTCCCCGTCACGGCTATGAAGTGGTCGATGCAGAAGGCAACACCATCGGAGAAGTCACCACGGGCTACTGCTCCATCTCCACCGGAAAGAGTGTCTGCATGGCATTGGTGGACGCCGCCCACGCCGCCCTCGGCACAGCTGTCGGAATCAAAATCCACCGCAAAGTACAACCCGGAATCGTGGTCAAGAAACGCTTCTATCAGAAACACTACAAGAAATAATCAATCACATTTAACCACAAAACAATAAAAAACATCATGGCAAAAGTTATTGACGGACTCTTCTACAGCGAGAGTCACGAATATGTGAAAGTGGAAGGCGACTTCGCCTACGTCGGAATCACTGACTACGCTCAGGAACAGCTCGGCAACATCGTCTATGTTGATATGCCCTCCGAGGGTGACGAAGTCACTGCCGGCGAAGAGTTCGGCGCAGTGGAAAGCGTCAAGGCTGCCGGCGACCTTGTGTCTCCCGTCAGCGGAGAAATCGTGGAAGTCAATGAAGCACTCGAGGACAACTCAGAACTGGTCAACCAAGATGCCTTCGCCAACTGGATTATCAAGGTGAAACTCTCCGACCCCTCCGAACTTGACAACCTCATGGATGCTGAAGCCTATCGCAAAGCCATCCAATAAAAACCAAATCCTTCACAGAGGCGGCAACCGTCAAACTTCGCACGGTTTGTCGCCTCTTTCCCTTTTCCGAAAAACACGTCAGAACGCTCTGCCCGCAAGGCAGACGAAACGACACTCAAACGGAACCTTACCATGAAATATATTCCCCACACACCCGACGACATCCGAGCCATGCTCGACGTCATCGGCGTTTCGAGTCTCGACGACCTCTATGCGGAGGTGCCCGAAGAACTCAAACTCCACCGCGAACTTGACATTCCTCAGTCCAAAAGCGAAATCGAGGTGCGCCGCATCATTCGCGCCATGGCTGACAAGAACCGCCGAATCATTCCCTTTGCCGGAGCCGGAGTCTATGACCACTACGTGCCTTCGATGATTCCCTACATCACCTCGCGCAGTGAATTCTCCACGTCCTACACTCCCTATCAAGCAGAAATTTCGCAAGGCACGCTGCAATATATCTTTGAATATCAGACGATGATGGCGGACCTCACCGGCATGGACATCTCCAACGCTTCCATGTATGACGGCTCCACCGCCACCGCCGAGGCGATGCTGATGTGTGTCGCTGCTGCCAAGAAACGCAACAAAGTGCTCATCTCCGCCACCTTCAACCCCCGCGTGCTGAGCGTGGTGAGAACCTACGCTAAGTTCCACGGCGTGAACCTTGTGGAGATTCCCGCAGCCGACGGCGTCACCGACCGCAGTGCCATCACCCGTGAATTGGCTGCCGGCGACGTGGCAGGTGTCATGGTTGCTCAGCCGAACCACTATGGTCTCATCGAAGACTTCACCGGTCTTGCCGACGAGGTTCACGCTGCAAAAGCCCTGCTCGTCATCAACTCCGTAGCCTCCACCCTCGCCGTGCTCCGCAGCCCGGGAGAATGGGGAGCCGACATTGCCTGCGGCGATGCCCAGAGCCTCGGCATTCCGATGAACTTTGGCGGTCCCCACATTGGCTACCTCTGCGTCAAATCCGCTCTCGTTCGCAAGATGCCGGGACGCCTTGTCGGTCAGACGGTCGATGCCGACGGCAAACGTGCCTTCGTCCTCACCATGCAGGCTCGCGAACAACACATTCGCCGCGAGAAAGCCACTTCCAACATCTGCACCGCGCAGGGAATCATGTGTCTCTATGTCGCCATCTATCTTTCCCTCATGGGACGCCAAGGACTCGTCGAAGTGAACGAACAATCCGCCGGAGCAGCCCGCGCACTCCGCGAAGCACTCCTTGCCACGGGTAAGTTTGAAGAGGTCTTCCCCGGCACTCCCTTCCTCAACGAATTCCCCTTGCGTTATGTCGGCAGCGAACCGCTCGAAACTCTCCGCCGCCGCTGGGCTGACAACGGATGGCTGGGCGGCGTTGCGCTGGACGGCATGCTCAACTGCATCCTCTTCGCAGCCACCGAGCAACGCACACAGGAAGAGATTGACGCCTTCGTGGCACTTGTCTGACTTCTAACTTTGAACCACCATGAATCATACATTATATTCTCCCCTCATATTTGAACTTTCCCACTCCGGAAGAAAGGGTTATTCTCTTCCCGAAAATAAATGGAAAGTTGCCCGCGCCACCGAGGAACTGTCTGAAGCGCTCCGCAGACAGGGCGGACTCGACACGCTACCCGAAGCCGACGAACTCACCGTGGCACGCCACTACACCAACATGTCCGGCAACAACTTCGGCATCGACACCGGGTTCTATCCGCTCGGCAGCTGCACGATGAAATATAATCCCAAAATCAACGAAGAACTGGCTGCGCTTCCGGGTTTCACGGAACTCCATCCCGATGCCGACGATGCCGATGTGCAGGGTGCTTTGGAACTCTATGACACGCTCCAGGCTGCCCTCGCCGAAATTGGCGGCATGAGTCAGTTCACGCTCAACCCCTACGCCGGAGCACACGGTGAACTCACCGGACTCATGGTCATCAGTTCCTACCACCGCCACCGCGGCGACACCAAGCGCACGAAAATCATTGTCCCCGACTCTGCCCACGGCACGAACCCCGCTTCTGCCGCCGTCTGCGGCTTCCAAGTGGTGCAGGTGAGCAGCACGCCGGAGGGAACCGTCGATGTGGAAGCACTCAAACCGCTTCTCGGCGACGACATTGCTGGCATGATGATGACCAACCCCAACACGCTCGGCATCTTTGAAACGCGCATTCCCGAAATCGCCAAACTGGTTCACGACTGCGGCGGTTTGATGTACTATGACGGAGCGAACCTCAACCCGATACTCGGTGTCTGCCGCCCCGGCGACATGGGCTTCGACGTCATGCACATCAACCTCCACAAGACCTTCAGCACGCCCCACGGCGGCGGCGGTCCCGGCAGCGGTCCGGTGGGTGTGCGCAAAGGTTTGGAAGCCTTCCTTCCCGGACCCGTGGTGGAGAAAGACCCGGCAACCGGACTCTATCGCCGCACCACACGTCCCGACTCGCTCGGCAGCGTCAGCTCCAACCTCGGCAACTTCGGCATCCTCGTCAGAGCACTCGCCTGGGTGCTAACCATGGGACGTGAGAACCTGCCCCTCGCCGCCAAGATTTCCGTGCTCAACGCAAACTATGTCAAGGAAAACCTCCGCGACTACTATGCCCTCCCCATCGAAGGCATCTGCAAACACGAGTTTGTCTTCGACGGTCTGCGTGCTGAATATGGCGGCAGCCATTTCGACGCCTCCCACATCACCACACTCGAGGTGGCAAAGAGATTGTTGGACTATGGTTTCCACGCTCCGACCATCTACTTCCCGCTCCTCTTCCACGAGTCTATGATGATTGAACCAACCGAGAGCGAGAGCAAGGAAACGCTTGACAAGTTCATCGATGTGCTCAAGAAGATTGCCAACGAAGCACGCGAAACTCCCCAACTGCTTCGCACGGCTCCGCAATCAACTCCCGTGCGCCGACTCGACGACGTCAAGGCGGTCAAGGATGCTCGCTTCACCTTCATTCCCGAAGAGAACTAACTTATTTTCCACAGACAACCGAGGACTGACGAACAAATCCTCGGTTGTCTTGCTCTCCTGAAAACAAAAGAAGATATATATGCAAAAACTCATCATCATCGGCGCAGGTCCCGGCGGCTATGAATGCGCCGTGCAGGCTGCCCGACAAGGGTTGGAGGTGCACGTCATTGACAGTCCCGAACACGTGGGCGGCACCTGTCTCAACGAGGGTTGCATCCCGACAAAATGTCTTTGCCACAGCGCTGCCGTCGCTGACATTCTTTCCGCCAAGGGTGCTCTCACTCCCGACGAACTCGCAGACTGTCATGCGGAAGCACTTCAACACAAAGAAGAAGTCACGAAACGACTTCGCGAAGGTGTCACCTCACTGCTTCGCACTCCCGGCATCACGTTCCACGCAGGGCGTGCCACGTTTGTCAGCGGCGACCCGCACAGCGTGAAAGTGGGCGATGAAACGCTCACCGCCGATGCCATTTTCATTGCCACCGGCTCCGAACCTCGTTTCCTTCCAGTGCCCGGTGCCCACACGCCCGGCGTGCTCACCTCCGAGGAAATGCTCAGTTTGGACCATGTGCCCGAACGTCTCTGCGTCATTGGCGGCGGAGTCGTAGGTTTGGAATTTGCCTCCGTCTTCCGCAGTTTCGGCAGCGAAGTCACGGTGGTGGAATATGCTCCCGAAATCCTTCCCGCCTTTGACGGCGACATTGCCCGCCGCCTCCGCACTGCGCTCAAGAAACGCGGCATCACCGTCCACACCGGTTCTCCCGTCACCGCCATCCATGCGGACAGTACCCGCAACGGAGAACTCCACGTCAGTTTCGAGCGAAAGGGCAGTATTTCGGAAATTATAGCCGACACCGTGCTTATGGCGGTTGGTCGCAGTCCTCGTCTGCAAGACCTCAACCTGGAGGGAGCAGGCATTGCCCACACGCCGCGCTGCATCACCGTCGATGAACACATGCAGACCTCCGTTCCCGGTGTCTATGCCGTGGGCGACGTCAATGGTCTCTGTCCCCTCGCCCATGCTGCCACGGCACAGAGTTTCACCGCTCTCGCCCACATTCTCGGCAAAGCGGAACTTGCTCCGAAATTGGATCTCATTCCCGCCGCCGTCTTCACCGTGCCGGAATGCGCCACCGTCGGACTCACCGAAGCGAAAGCAAAGGAGATTCACGGGGAGGTTGTGGTTCGCAAGGCGCACTATCGCAGCAATGGTCGCGCCCTTTCCTGCGAAGCCACGCCGGACGGTCTGGTGAAGATTGTGTGCACTCCCGACGGTCGTCTCCTCGGCGGTCACATCATTGGCAACTCCGCCTCCGAACTCATCCACGAACTCGCTGCCCACATTCACCACGGCGGCACCCTCTCCGACCTTCGTCGCATGGTCCACGCCCACCCCACTCTCTCCGAACTCCTCGCACAAGCAGCGGGAGAGTGAA
>JBJEAG010000248.1:0-8785 GCA_051868855.1 Alloprevotella sp.
CGACCGAGATTCTAGCCCAGGGTGAAGCGAGCGCATGCGAGCGAGAACCCTGGGTTACGGTGTTATTAGTAATCGGAGTGCTGTAAGTACGACAGATTTACAGAACCGTCCACAACGTTTATATAAGGGACAAGCGGCATTCTTCGCCCAATCTGTCGTACTTTCAGCACTCCATCTTGGGGGTTGTCTCTTACCCGGGATTCTCGCTCGCTTCGCTCGCTTCACCCCGGGCTATAATCTCGCCCTCCTTCGTCGGGCTCGTTCGTGCTTTCAGCACTCACCATTCAGCCAAAGGGACTTATCCACCTCAAACACCAACGAATTCAATTCATTAAGACCGTTTACCGGACAGCAATAATTGACTTTACATCTAATCATTCCGAGTTCTTCCGGAACTTACAACGCACTTATAGCAAAAACCCGCCGACAGAATCGACGGGTTTTGCTTTATAACGACGTTAAACTGCGACACGCTGCGTTGCACTGCGACACGCACAGCGGCGTTAAACGGCGTTGCACTGCGACGAAGTCATTTCGTTCGCCGCAGACGTTCCTCACGCCTTCGGATTTAGCGGTTGTTTAAAACTGCGGCAACTTGCTTTTCGACTGCCGCTCTGATGAAGGCATTTACAGAAATTCCGGACTGTTTCGCAAGCATGGCAACCTGTCCGTGTGTTTCCGGAGAGATGCGCACATTCAATGAACCGGAATAACTCTTTCGGGGCTCAATACCTTCCGCCTCACAATGGATGAGATAGTCCTCAACAGCTTCGTGAAAATCATCTCGAAGTTCTGCGACGGTTTCCCCTTCGTAGGTAATCATTGTGTCATTGGGCAAAGCCAACACTTTGCCGAACAAACAATTGTCTTTCTCACTAACCTCTATGCTACCAATGTAGCCTTTGTAACTCATCGTGTTCATAGCAACTTATTAGCAAAGAAGTTAGTTCCAAGTGAAATCGTTGGGTTGTGACTTGAAACGTTCTATCAGTTTTTCTTTTGTGCCCACTTTATCTTTGTTTTAACGCCACAAAGATAACTATTATTTAGTTACACAACTTCTGCTGCTCGGTAAAACAATAAATGCTGAAGCCATTGACACCTATTTAATACATTTTCAATATACCTGCAGAGGGCACACTTACATTTATACCCCCTGCAATGACAATGCTATATAAAATATTTGCAACGATTATAATTAAGAGTTCTGTTATTACAATATCAATTATATATAGTTCTCGGAACTTACTTTTTTGGAAAGAAGAAAGAATATATCCTTATTACATAAATTTTTTGTTTACATTTTTGCGAATATAATTTTCTTCTTATCTTTGCGTCGAATTTTAAAATAAACAACCATGATTGACTCAAACATCCACACAAGTTACATCTCCGAAGATAGAACAGTCGGAGAAATCATAGAGAATAAACTCATGGAACTTGGTATGAAGCAGACCGAACTTGCAGAAATCACCAACATCTCCAAATCAGTTATTTGTGATGTAATAAAAGGGAATAGAGCTATCACGGCAGAGATGGCAGTGCTTATTGAATGCGCCATTGAAATCCCCGCTTTTGTTCTAATGCAAGTACAAGCATTGCATGATATAGAAAATGCTTCGAGTTCTCAACGGATACAAGAACTAATGTATAGCATTTATGAGTGGAGTCTCATCAAGAAAAAAATACCTGTGTCAGTACTTAAGAAGTTAGGAGAAGTAGGGGGAAATGTAAAAGAGAACGTACAGAATGTGCTTCAAATGTTTGAGGTCAAATCCGCAGAAGAACTCCTCAAATTAAAGAAGTCCGAACAGACAGCCTTTTTGAGACGTTCCTATAAGATTCATTTTGATGAGGACACCTTGTTCACATGGAAGCACTACTGCTTTCATGAAGCAAGCAAAGTTGCAATAGGAATATCATTTAAAGAGGAAAACATTGATCTTCTGACCAATGAATTAATAAAAATCTTCTATGAAAATGAGAACACATATTCTCGAGTAAGGGAAGCCTTCTTTAATGCAGGAATTAGACTATTATATATAGATAAGGTTGGACAATTACCTGTCGACGGAATGTCATTTTGGAGGGACAATAATCCAACTGTGGTATTGACACGCAGAATGAAAAACATTGATAGTTTTGCATTTTCAACCATGCATGAGCTGGGGCATGTCAAGCATCATTTAAAGAAGGATCAAACTGAGTACATAAACTTTGACACCACTGAACGTGATAGCATTGAAGCCAAAGCTGACGAATTTGCTCAAAACGTTTTTATTGAAAAGAATGAGTGGCAACGCTTTATGGACAACGTTAAGGATATTAACCCATTTGCCATTCATAAAAGAATCGAATCACTTGCAAAAGATAAAAGAATAAACCCTCAAATCCTCTTTGGAAGATACATGCATGACACCAAGCAATATCGTCTTCGCAGAGTATTTGAAACTGAGATTAAGTAACTGATTATAAACTTTAAATTATAGTTAATATGAACAGCGGATAAAGCACACATAGAGACAAAAATCCTCACGTTACGTCGGAAATAACGCGAGGAGTAGAGGTTTAACTTTGTCGATTGCAAGACCTTTAGTCTCACAAAACTAGGATAAATGCCTCGGAACAGCTGCAAAAGTACGATTTTTTGCAGAAAGAACGGCATTTTACCCTTGAATCGGCATAACATTTTGTTTAATTAAAAACGTATTTCATGCTTGAAAAATACCTTTTCAACTTTTTTGACGGAATGTCAGATAATTACAGGGCTGAATGCATACAAAACAATAGCAACACTGTATTTGGTATTAGATACTGCACAGAAGCAATCTTATCAGGGAAATATGGTATACCTAAGATAAAAGCATACCACGATACTATTCCCCAAAAATTCATCACATATAGCGAATCTTCTACTTCGTCAGATTATTCATGTGGGGTTAGCAGCTTTGATGAAGATCTGTTTTTGGAAAGAATTTGGAAAAATGCAGATAAATACATTTCTACATTCTCAAAATTTCATTGTATTTGTGAACCAGACTTTTCACTAAAGATAGGACATCCCTTAGCAATACAGATCACAAATACATATAGGAATCATGCACTTGCTTTTCATATGCAAAGTCAAGGTCTAAAAGTCATGCCTACTATGTCATGGAGCTCTATTGAATCATTTGATTTTTGCTTTGATGGACATGAGAAAGGTGGAGCAGTAATTGTATCTACTATAGGAACATTAAGGGACAAACGTAGCGCAATGTTCTTCAGACTTGGATTTGAAGAAATGATAAAACGTATATCTCCTGATGCTGTTGTAATTTATGGAGATACAAACGAGTCCTTATTAGATTGGATGCCAAAGCAACTACATGTAAGATTTGTAAGTCATAATCGTTATCAAAGAGCAAGAAATCATGGGAGGAAGAGGAGCATTTGACATCAGACTTGGAAAAACAGGAGGTATTCCCTTAGAGAAAAGACTATACTCTTGCATTGGGAAGCTGAATAATATTAAGATCATACAATGCGATGCATTCAAGAACAATCCTACTGCGACTTATTCTAATACATGCAATACTACATATTATGCGTATTCAAAAGAGAACCATAGGATTGAACACATTTACTATTATCGGGATCACAAACTTGTAAAAAGTATTGATTTCAAAAATGGCGAAAGCCCTCATGCTCATTACTGGAATAAAAGTTTGGTAGGTCGTAAAAAACATGATACTCAAAACATTCATCAATTAAATGATAGAGATATAAGACTTTTGCGTGCAGCCCAAAGATACAATCAAAGTATTGAAAAAAATGGAAAATAAGGTAATCATAGAACACTTCTGGAACACAGGAGTAAAGGGAGATGTCAGATTAACGACAAATGACCTCGGCTGGCCTGACATGCTTATAGAAGATGCCAAGTCGGACTACCCTGAAAGCATCTTTAGATATTGCATTGAGATTGTCGGATTTAACATCCTATTCTACTGGACACGTGACAAGAACTTTTACACAATCGAAACGGAAAAGAATCCTATTGAGGTGAGAAGAATCTTTCATGATCCTGATTGGGATGGTAAATGCGAGTTCTTTAAAGCCGGAACAAACAAAACAGGTCCTAACACTGCATCTCCGGGTGAGTTGATTGCATCTTTCGAGAATCCAACGTGCATTTGGGATAAACTTAAAATCTGCGGTACTCCGATAGGTCAGGTTATAGAAGAATCTGCTATCATTACATGGGATTAATATTATTGCTGTCCAGTAAACGATCCTAATGGATTGGAATCGTTGGTGTTTGCGGAAGAAAATCCCCCTTGACCGGATGGTGAGGGCTGCAGGCCCGATGAGGGGGCGCAAGCTACCGAACCAACAGCCCAGTCCGTAAGGGCTGGGTAAGATGCCCGCCCCCCCCAAGAAAGAGGGCTGTAAGTCCGATTCCTTTTTCAACGATAGCAGTTTGTTAAAGGAATCGGGACTTACAGCCCTCAAAATTACTACTATCGCCTTACCCAGGCCTCGCGGCCTGGGCTGACAGTTCGCCCTCCTTCGTCGGGCTCATCGGGCTTTCTGCCCTTGCCATCCGGGCTAATATTCACATAAGCCTTTCATCGGACAGCAATACTTCCGAAACTAACAACGCACTTACAGCAAAACCCGCCGACAGAATCGACGGGTTTTGCTTTATAACTGCGTTGCACTGCGACACGCACAGCGGCGTTAAACAACGTTGGCTGCGGCGTTGCACGGCGACACGCGCTGCGGCGTTAAACGACGTTAAACTGCGACGAAGTCACTTCGTTCGCCGCAGACGTTCCTCACGCCTTCGTTTTCTCTTCGACCCACTTGCGGGCATTGACGAACGCTTCCATCCAGGGAGTGACGTCGTCAGCGCGGCGGGCGGTGGGATAGAACGGGTTCTGCCAAGGATAGAAGGCGCGCTCGAGGTGAGGCATCATCGCAAGGTGACGACCGTCGGCGCTGCAAATGCCGGCAGTGGCGAAGTCAGAACCGTTGGGGTTGCAGGGATAGTCTTCGTAGGAATATTTCAACACGACATGATAGTTGTCCTCGGTGCGCGGGAAGGAGAACTTGCCCTCGCCGTGAGCCACCCAAATGCCGAGTTGGTCGCCGGAGAGACTGCCGAACATGACGCTGCGGTTGGTGGTGACGGTGACGCCGAGATAGGCACTCTCAAATTTGTGGGAGTCGTTGTGGAGCATGTGCGTGCGACGCTTGCCTTCGGGTTGAATCAAACCGAGTTCCACCATCAACTGACAGCCGTTGCAGACGCCGAGCGAAAGGGTGTCGGGACGGGCATAGAACTTGTCGAGGGCTTCCTTCGCCTTGGGATTGTGGAGGAAAGCACCTGCCCAACCCTTGGCGGAGCCGAGCACGTCGGAGTTGGAGAAACCGCCGCAGAAGACAATCATGTTCACTTCCTCAAGCGTTTCGCGACCGCTGATGAGGTCGGTCATCGTGACGTCCTTCACGTCGAAGCCGGCGAGATAGAGGGCATACGCCATCTCACGCTCTCCGTTCGTTCCCTTCTCGCGGATGATGGCTGCCTTCACGCCGGAGGGTGTGCGACGGTCGGGGTCTATGCCGAGAGAGGCGAAGGTGCCGCGGAACTCGGGGTGGATGTGGAACTCGAGCGGCTGACGACCATAGTTCTCATAGCGCTGACGGGCGCAGCCGTTGAAGCTCTGACGGGTGTCGAGGAGATAGGAGGTCTTGTACCACACGTCGCGGAGATAATCGACTCCGAACTGATAGTCCGCGCCGTGGAAGTGGACCATGACGTGGCGTTCGTCGCAGGGTTTCGCAATCTTCACGCATGCCACGCCGGCAGCGTCCAAGACTTCGAGGAAGCGTTTCTTGTTGGCGTCAGCCACCTGAACGACCACGCCGGGGTTCTCGGCGAAGAGGATGCGCACGAGGTCGGTGTCGCGGAACTTGGCGAGATCGACGTCCAAACCACCTTCCACTCGGGCGAAGCACATCTCCAAGAGACAGGTGATGAGACCGCCGGCAGAGATGTCGTGGCCCGCCAAGAGGAGACCCTCCTGAACGAGTTGCTGCACGGCGTTGAAGGCTGCGCGGAAGTCATCGGCAGAAGCAACGCGGGGCACGTCGTCGCCCACTTTGCCCTGTGACTGGGCGAAGGCGGAGCCGCCGAGCGCGAGAGGAGAGGAAGAGAAGTCGATGTGGTAGAGGCTGCTCTTCGCCACGTCCTGCAAGACGGGGTTCACCACCTTGCGGATGTCGTTCACCTCGCCGCCGGCGCTGACGATGACGGTGCCCGGAGAGATTATCTTCTCGCCGTTGGGATATTGCTGAGACAGGGAAAGCGAGTCTTTTCCGGTCGGAACGTTAATCTTCAGTTCGCAGCAGAAGCGGCTGAGGGCTTCGACGGCGGCATAGAGACGAGCGTCCTCACCTTTCTGGGAACGGCAGGGCCACATCCAGTTGGCGGAGAGAGAGACGGAGTCGAGACCGTCGCTGAGAGGTGCGAAGACAAGGTTGGTCAAGGCTTCGGAAACGGCGAGGCGGCTTCCCTCGGCGGGGTCGGCGAGACCTGCCTGCGGGGCGTGACCGATGGAAGTGGCGATGCCGGCGCGACCACGATAGTCCAAAGCGACGCAGCCATAGTCAGCCAAGGGGAGTTGCAATTCGCCCTGCGTCTGCTGATTGGCGACGCGACCGGTGACGGAACGGTCCACCTTGTTCGTGAGCCAGTCTTTGCAAGCGACGGCTTCGAGACGGAGCACGCTCTCCACATATTCCTGAAGTTTGGCTGCGTCAGTCTGCGGGGCGGCATAGTGACGCTCCACGGTGGTGTCGGTCATGACGGTCTTGGGGGAGTGGCCGAACATCTGAGCGACTTCGAGGTCGAAGGGACGTTCGCCGTCAGCCTGCTCGAAGCAGAAGCGGGCATCGCCGGTGGTTTCGCCGACGACATAGAGCGGAGCACGTTCACGCTCGGCAATGCGGCGAACGTGGTCGATGTGTTCTTCCTGAATGAGGAGTCCCATGCGTTCCTGGCTTTCGTTGGCGATGATTTCCTTGGCGGAAAGCGTGGGGTCGCCAACGGGCAGGGCACTCATGTCAATCTTGCCGCCGCACTCTTCGACGAGTTCGCTGAGGCAGTTCACGTGGCCGGCGGAGCCGTGGTCGTGGATGCTCACCACGGGATTCACCTCTTCTTCGCAGAGGGCACGAACGAGGTTGGCGGCGCGCTTCTGCATTTCGGGGTTGGCGCGTTGCACGGCGTTCAGTTCGATGGCGCCGGCATAGCGTCCCGTATCTACGGAAGAAACGGAACCGCCGCCAAGACCGATGCGATAGTTGTCACCACCGACCACGACGACCTTGTTGCCTTTCTTCGGCTCGCCTTTGAGGCAGTCGCGGCGAGTGCCGTAGCCGACACCGCCCGCCAGCATGATGACCTTGTCGTAGCCATACTTCTCCCCGTTCTCCTGATGTTCAAAGGTGAGGAGCGAACCGGCGATGAGCGGCTGACCGAACTTGTTGCCGAAGTCGGAAGCACCGTTGGAGGCTTTGACGAGAATCTGCTCGGGGGACTGATAGAGCCACTCTCTCACGGGCAGGACGTTCTCCCAGCCGCGCCCTTCTTCGAGACGAGGATAGGAAGTCATATAGACCGCCGTGCCGGCGATGGGAAGGCTTCCCGTTCCGCCGCCCATGCGGTCGCGGATTTCGCCGCCGGTGCCGGTGCTGGCGCCGTTGAAGGGCTCGACGGTGGTGGGGAAGTTGTGGGTCTCGGCTTTGAGAGAAATCACGCTCTCCACGTCTTTCACGCGGAACCAGTCGGGCACGCTGTGTTCGGCAGGCGAGAACATCTCGACGGTGGGACCTTGGGAGAAGGCGACGTTGTCTTTATAGGCAGAAAGAATCTTGTGGGGATTCTCCTGTGTGGTTTTCTTGATGAGCGCGAAGAGGGAGGAGGGTTTCTCCTCGCCGTCGATGATGAACGTGCCACCGAAAATCTTGTGGCGGCAGTGCTCGGAGTTGATTTGGGCAAAGCCGAAGACCTCGGAGTCGGTCAGGGTGCGGCCGAGTTGTCCTTCGACGCGGTGCAGATAGTCAATCTCCTCGGGCGAGAGGGCAAGACCTTCCTGTTCGTTGAAGGTTTCGAGGTCGGTGATGTGGCAGATGGGGGCGGGCTGAATGTCCACGTCGAAAATCTGCTGGTCGAGTCCGTGGTAGATGCGCTGCAACATGGGGTCATGGTCTGCGTCTCCGTTGGCAACGGGGAAATACTCTTCGATGCGGGTGACGCCGCTGATGTTCATGTTTTGAGTGATTTCCACGGCGTTGGTGCTCCAGGGCGTAATCATTTCTCGACGGGGACCGACGAACCAGCCTTCGAGCGAGGTCTCGGGAAGGAGGGGCGCTTCGCCGTAGAGCCAGACAAGTTTCTGCACGTCCTCGTCGGCAAGCGGTTGTTTCACTTGAGTGGCAATGACACTCTGCTGCGGGGTTTTGAAAAACAAGATGGTCATGGGTGTAGGGAGTTCAAAGGCGGCAGTGCCGCTGTTTCAAGATTCAAAATTCAGGTGGGCTTTGGCTTTAGCTTTGGCTCGTTTCAAGTTTTTGGTTTCAAGTTGAGCAGCGCCGCAGGCGCGTTGAGCGTGACAAAGTCATTTTGAGCAGCCGCTCACAGAAACGGTAGAAGCGGCACAGAACTGCGCCGCTTCCTATATACTACCTTGATTCCGCAGCACAAACTTTTGTAAAAAATCCAAGTGCCTGAGAAACA
>JBJEAG010000249.1:0-4826 GCA_051868855.1 Alloprevotella sp.
GGGCGGTAACATTACCGTCCGTTGGGCGGTAACATTACCGTCCGTTGGGCGGTAAGTAACGAATCGGCATGTAGTAGTGAGAAATCGGCACGCAGGAGTGACGAATCGGCGGGCGGGAACGACAATTCCCGCTCCGCGAACCACGCTCCGCCGCTTTATTCGTTTGCCACGGCGTGTCAGCCGTTCGCCACGGCGCGAAAAAAGGTGAGGCGAAAGAAAAATTGCGACGCACGGCACAAAAAATGAGCCAAGTCTTTGAGGATGAAAAGAAAGTTTGTACTTTTGCACCCGCTGACAAAAACTCAGCATCTTGTTTAATCATTCTATTTTGTTTTATGTATTTAGATTCTGCAAAGAAATCAGAGATCTTTGGCAAGTACGGACAGTCTAATTCGGACACCGGTTCACCCGAGAGCCAGGTGGCTTTGTTTTCCTACCGTATTGCCCATTTGACGGAGCACATGAAGAAGAACCGTAAAGATCATACGACAGAGCGTTCTCTCGTCAAGCTCGTAGGTAAGCGCCGCGCGCTGCTGAACTACCTCAAGCGTAAGGACATCGAGCGCTATCGTAGCATTGTCAAGGCTCTCGGTCTGCGTAAGTAATTCTCACACTCCCGCAGAGGCTTGTCAAAACCAAGCAAACCCCGCAGTCGGTCTGTTCCGGTTGCGGGGATTTTGTTTGCCGAACGTCGGTCATCCTTTTTGCGTTTCTCCTTCCCCTTCCTTCCCCATTTGTTCCTTCCCATGCAAATCCTCCTCTTTCTCCTTGTCGCCATCCTTGCCGCCGCCGCTGGCTATCTTCTTGGAATGCTTCGCACCCGCCGCGCCGGAGACGCCGAACTCAGCGCCGCTCGCGAAGAAGCGCTCCAGGCAAAAATCCGGCTCGAAGCAGCCCAAAAAGCCCAAACCGAAAGTCTCAGGGCACAAGCCGAGGCGTTCAAGACGCAGACCGAAGCACTCAAGGCAGAGTTCAAAAACCTCTCCGCCGACGCCTGGCGCAACGAGAGCGACGCTCTCCGAAAAACGCACCTCGCCGGACTCGAGGCGCTCCTCAAACCCTTGGCAAAGGACATCGACACCTTCCGAACGCAGTTCGTGGTCTCCCACACCTCGCTCGACCACTACATGAAAGAACTCGCCGCCCGAACCGACAGCCTCGGACGCGAGGCGGAAAACCTCGCCAAAGCCCTGAAGGGAAGTTCCAAACTCCAGGGAAACTGGGGCGAAGCCATACTCGCCAATCTCCTCGAGGCGAGCGGACTGACGCAGGGAAGAGACTACACCCTCCAGTTCCACGTCAGCGACGGCAAAGGCGGTACGCTGATTCCCGACGTGGTTATCAATCTTCCCGACGACCGCCGACTCATCATCGACTCCAAAGTCTCGCTGAAAGCCTACGCCGACTGCGTCGCCGCCGAGACCGACGAGGAGCGCGAAAGACTCCTGAAAGAACACGTCAAGAGCATGCGTCAGCACGTCAAGGAACTCTCCGAGAAAGACTATGCGCGAGTCGTCGGCGGAAGCATAGGCTACGTGCTCATGTTCGTGCCCGTCGAAGGTGCCTACGTCGCCGCCGTGCAAGCCGACCCGGCCTTCGTTACCGACGCCTACGCCCGCCACATCATCCCCGTGAACCCCACGAACCTCCTCATGGCGCTTCAGCTCGCCTATCATCTCTGGCAGAGCGAAATGCGGCAGCGTTCGGTCCACGAAATCTATGAAGAGGCGGACAAACTCTACCGCAAGTTCACCACTTTCGCCAACAACTTCGTCAAAATCGGGCACGCCCTGCAGCAGCTCCAACGAACCTACGACGACGCCGAGCGACAGCTCCACACGGGACGCGGCAACATCGTCTCGCGTCTCGAAGGCTGGAAAAAGAAAGGGCTGAACCCCTCCGCCGCCCTGCCCGAAGAGTTGCGCGAGGAGTGAGACGTTGCGTCGCGCAAAACACGCGGAAACTCCCGTTTTGCAGACAGAAAGTTAGCAGAATTGCATATTTCCTCCCTTTTTGAGGTGAAAAATACCGATTTTCTCCAAAAAAACTGACATTTTGACGATTGTTGAAAGAGAAAACACTATTTTTGCCCGGCTTGTTGCTCCGAAAGAGACGTTTTGCTGACAAAATGCACAACGCGAACCTCGGCGACAGGCACACCTGATACTTATTATTAGCATATTCCTATCTCTTCAACCTAATTCCTCTTGAAAAACAAATGGAGAAAGTAGATCAACTTGACCTGAAAATACTCAAAATCATTTCGGTCAATGCACGCATTCCTTTTAAAGACGTGGCTGCCGTCTGCGGAGTCTCGCGAGCCGCCATTCATCAGCGCGTGCAGCGCCTCATCGAAGCCGGCGTCATCACAGGCTCGGGCTACACCGTCTGCCCCAAAAGCATCGGATATTCCACCTGCACCTACGTCGGCATCAAGTTGGAACGCGGCTCCATGTATAAAGACGTGTCCATGCAACTCGAAACCATTCCCGAAATCGTTGAATGCCACTTCACCACCGGCAGCTACACCATGCTCATCAAGCTCTACTGCCGAGACAACGAGCATCTCATGGACTTGCTCAACAATCGCATTCAGCAAATCCCGGGCGTCATTTCCACCGAAACACTCATTTCTTTGGAACAAAGCATCACCAGAGCAGTGCCCGTCTGCACTGAGTTCCTGGATGATTGACAGATACACAAGGTGAGGCGGCTCGCGCAGTCGTCTCACCTTGACTTTATCTCTTCCTCACAGAACCTTCAGCAAGACAAATGAACTGGAACGGACTTCTCATCGGACTTTCAACCTTCCTCATCATCGGCTTGTTTCATCCGATTGTGATAAAGACAGAATACTATTTCGGAGTGCGCCCGTGGTGGGTGTTCCTCCTGCTCGGCATCGGCTGCCTCGTCGGCGCCGTCTTTGTCAGCGGCGTGATTCCCTCCGCCCTGCTCGGCGTCACCGGCTTCTGCTTCCTCTGGAGCATTCTCGAACTCTTCGACCAGCGGAAGCGAGTGAAGAAAGGATGGTTCCCGAAAGGTCCCGGTCACGAAAAACAGTAAGGTCATGAACACGGAAAAAGACACTTCGGCGCGTCAGACTCTCTCGCGCCGCCCCGTCATCGGCATCACTGCCAACTTTGAGGACGGACAATTCAAGTTGCAACCCGGCTATGTCGCCTCCGTCGAAGCGGTCGGCGGACAGCCTCTTCTGCTGTCGCCCCGCCGCCCCGAGCCCGGCGAAGCCTTCGACGTGCTCGACCACATTGACGGTCTCATCCTCTCCGGCGGCGCCGACCTCAACCCGTTGCTCGTTGGCGAAGACCCCGTGCCTGCACTCGGAAACATCAACTCCGTTCGCGACGAGTTTGAGTTGGAACTCATCCGTCAGGCCTACGTCCGCGGCATCCCGATGTTGGGCATCTGCCGCGGCATTCAAATGCTTGCCGCCGCGCTCGGAGGGAAAATCGAACAGGACATCGCCACTGCCCATCCCGGCACGTCGCTCGTCAAACACAGTCAGCAGGCACCGAAAGGCACTGCCACGCATTTCGTCTCCACCGAGCCCGGACTGATTCGCGACCTCTTCGGCGAACGCTTCGCCGTCAATTCCTTCCACCACCAGGCAGTCGGCGACCCCGGCTGTTTGTTCCGCGTCACCGCCCGCTCCTCGGACGGAGTGATTGAAGCCATGGAGAGCCGCGACTCCCAATTCGTGGTCGGCGTGCAGTGGCATCCCGAATGCTTCCTGCCCGAAGGCGATGCCTCCATGCTTCCCCTCTTCCGCCGACTGACGGAAGCCGCCTCCGGTTTTGAGCGTGCAAAGGCGTTCCACCGTCGTTGTGTCACGCTCGACAGCCACTGCGACACGCCCATGGTCTTCCCTGCCCTCGACCACCCGTCGCTCAACGTGCGCTCCGACGTTGCCCTCGTCGATTTCGTCAAGATGAGAGAAGGCGGACTCCACGCGACCATCATGGTGGCATATCTCAAACAAGGGAAAGAGTTTGACGAAGCAGCCTACGCGGCAGTCGATGAGAAGACCCGCCGCATTCTCGCCCAGATTGAAACATGGGTGAAGAACGCCGCGCCCGCCGTCAGCCTCGCTGCCACGCCTGCCGAGGTGAGGGACAATTTCGTCCGCGGCGTCACGTCGGTCATGAGGGGCATCGAGAACGGCTATGCCATCGGAGAAGACCTCGCGAAACTCGAGGAATATCGAAAGATGGGACTGGTCTATGTGACGCTCTGTCACAACAACGACAACCAAATCTGCGAGTCTGCCCGCCACGACAAGGACTACGAAATCCTCCACAAAGGTCTCTCCGACTTCGGAAAGAAAGTCGTGAAGGAAATGAACCGCGTCGGACTGCTCGTCGATTTGAGCCACGCTTCCGAGCAGACCTTCTTCGATGTGCTCGCCCGGTCCGAAGTGCCCGTGGTGTGCAGTCATTCCAACTGCCGTGCGCTCTGCGACCACCCGCGAAACCTCACCGACGAACAACTGAAAGCGCTGGCTGAGAAAGGCGGCGTCGTACAGATAAACTTCTACCACGGCTTCCTCCGCAAGGAGGGCGAAGCCTCGGTCGAAGACGTCGTGCGCCACATCCTCCACGCCATGGAGGTGGCAGGCGAGGACCACGTCGGCATAGGCTCCGACTTCGACGGCGACGGCGGTGTGAGAGGTTTGGCGTCGGCATCAGCAATGATAAACCTGACGCGTCTGCTTCTCCAAGCCGGCATCACCGAAGCGCAACTCGAAAAACTCTGGGGCGGCAACTTCCTCCGCGTCATGCAAGAGGTGCAGGAGTTTGCGAAGACCAGAG
>JBJEAG010000249.1:4926-8754 GCA_051868855.1 Alloprevotella sp.
GGCGGCAACTTCCTCCGCGTCATGCAAGAGGTGCAGGAGTTTGCGAAGACCAGAGGGGTCAAAAGGGTCAAAGAGTCGGTGACCGACTTTTGATACAAAGAGACAAAGAGTCAAAGAGACAAAGAGACAAAGAGTCAAAGAGTCGGCGCGGCATTCTTTTCATTCGCTCAATCCGTTTCATCCGTTTCATCCGTGGTCTCAAAGGCGGATTGAAAGCAACGGAGACCACAATCACATAAGAATCATTATAACTTTCTTGCTTTGAAAAAGTACTTCTATTTCTTCATTTTGTTCCTTTCTTCCCTCCTCTTGGGAAGTTGCAAGGGACAGCAAAAGACGGACGGCGACGGCGCCGCTGCCGACACCATCGCTCTGACGCAGGTGCAGTTCAACGCCGACTCCGCTTTCGCTCACATCGTGAAGCAGTGCGACTTCGGACCGCGTGTGCCCAACAGCGAGGCGCACCGTCGCTGCGGTGACTATATCGTCAAGGCTTTCCAAAGCCTCGGGCTGCAAGTGACCGAACAAAAAGCAGACCTCAAGGCGTGGGACGGAAAGACACTGGCGATGCGCAACATCATTGCCTCCTATCGCCCCGAACAAACGGAGCGCGTCATCATCTGCGCCCACTGGGAAAGCCGCCCGTGGGCGGATGCCGACCCCGACTCCTCCAAACATCGTGAACCCGTCATGGCTGCCAACGACGGCGCCTCGGGCGTGGGCGTCATGCTCGAACTGGCACGTCTGCTGCCGCAACTCAACCCCGCCGTCGGCATAGACTTTATCTGCTTCGATGCGGAGGACTACGGCACTCCCTATTGGGACTCGGCGTTGGAGCCCGAGGACGGCAGCGACTGGTGCATGGGTTCGAGATATTGGAGCCGAAATCCCCACGTTGCCGGCTACCGTGCCCGCTACGGCGTTCTGCTTGACATGGTCGGCGGCGAGGATGCCCGTTTCTGCTTCGAAGGCATCTCCATGCGCTATGCCCGCGACATCATGGTGCGCCTTTGGGATGCCGCCGCCCGCTGCGGACACTCCGACCTCTTCCAAGCACGCGAAGGCGGGTGGGCACAGGACGACCACGTGCCGATGAACGAGGTGGCTGGCATTCCCACGATTGACGTGATTCCCTGCGTCGAAGGCGAACATTCCTTCGGCGTCACCTGGCACACCGTCTCCGACACGCCGGAACGTATCTCCAAAACCACGCTGCAAGGCGTGGGACAAAGCCTCCTCCAACTCCTCTCGGAAGAGCAATAATCTTCTCACGTGACATTCCTTATTATATATACCTTATTATATATCCGACCTATACCTTATTATATATATGACCATCAACGAAACCCAAGACGAGATAATTGAAGAGTTCACCGCGCTGGACGATTGGATGGACCGCTACCAAATGTTGATTGACCTCGGCGAAGAACAAACGCCGCTCGCCGACGCCGACAAGACCGAGCAGAATCTGATTGACGGCTGCCAAAGCCGCGTCTGGATTGTCTGCGAAGAGAAGGACGGCAAACTCCACTTCCGCGCCGACAGCGACGCCCTCATTGTGAAAGGTCTCGTCGCCCTTGTGCTGCAAGTGGTGAACGGCCACCGTCCCGACGAGGTTTACGCCGCCGACCTCTATTTCATCGAACGCATCGGACTGCGCGACCACCTCTCGCCCACCCGCTCCAACGGGTTGCTGGCAATGGTCAAGCAAATCCGAATGTATGCACTGGCGTTCCAAACCAAAATGATGGGGTGAGGAATAATTGCTTACCGGACAACAATAATAGAGCAAGTGCAGAACGAGTACAGAAATTGGGCGCAACGATGGAAATCCGTCGTTGCGCCCAAAGTGCGTGTAGTCTGTTATCAGCAAAAGATTTTGTTGTCAGCAAAATCGTTTTTTGCAATATTCAGTCTGTTTTCAGCCATCTTCAGACTGTTGTCCGCAGCAATCAATAGTTGGTGTTCTGCGGGTCGAAGTTTGCCCAGCCTGCGGTCCAGTCCTCGTTGGCGTTGAAAGCGCCGATGAAGGAAACGGGAGTGAGGAAGGAAGAAGAGACTGCGTCGAAGGAAGCGCCGTTGAGCAGCGGGCTCGTAGGAGCCGGCATGAAGTTGAAGCCATAGAGTGCGGAACCCGTGAGGAGAAGTTCGGCAATGCTCTTCACAGCGTTGCCCTTCTGAGCGCGGAAGAAGGTGGAGGAGAAGGAAGGCTGTGTGGCGTCCTTGACGGGGTTCTTGTCGGCATCGTAGCCGGTGACGAGCACGTCCTCGTAGAGTTTGTTGGCGTCGGAACCGAGCACGTCCATGCCTGCCATCCACACGTTCTGCAGTTTCAACTGTCCTGCAGTGGCGAGTTGCTGCGTGTTACCCTTTTCGCCGTCCAGAATCAAACCGATGGGGAAACCCACGGCAACAGAGTTGATGCAGTTCAGGCGAGAGCCGCGGCGAATCTGCATGGCAGCCTGGAAGCGTCCGAGCGCAGAACCGTTGTTCGGGTTCAGACCGCCGCCGTTGATGTAGTCCGTCGTGTTTTGGAAGTTATCGTCGGTGGCTTTCGGACCGAGGAAGGTGATGTTGCTGAACACGGCGGAGGTGTGAGGATCCACGTCGGCACCGTCGGCGCAGTTGTCGCTTTCAAAGCCGTTGCTCTGGCTCTTGTCCGCAATTTTGCTGTTGCGCACGACGAGACCATATTGCACGTGTCCAGAGAAGCCGTTGTCGGTGTCGAAGTCATCGTCCCAGCCATTGTAGCAAATCAGGTTCTTGCAGTTCACGGTGCCGCCGAACCATTCGAAGCTGTCGTCGTTGGAATAGGAAACCTGCACGTGGTCCACGGTGGTGCCGTCGCCGACGCTACCGAAGGTCAGACCGTTGATTTCCTTGTCCGTCTGGAAGGGATAGCCTGCGAACTCGATGCGGACATAACTCAAGACGCCGCTGTTGTCGTGTGCGTCGTTGCCGCCGTGTTTCGTGCGCGGACCGCCTTCGATTTGCATGGTTGTCTGGTTGTTGGGAGCTTTGCCGCAGATGATGAGACCTCCCCAGTCACCCGGGCGGCGAGAACCGGCGGGCTGTGCAGAGGTGAAGACGATGGGTTGTTCGGCGGTGCCTTTTGCGATGATTTTTGCGCCCGGCTCAACGATGAGCGAAGCCATGGTTGTCTTGTCGCCTTTGATGACGGTGCCCGGTTCGATGGTCAGTTCAGAACCTGCGCCGATATACACCCATCCTTTCAGCAGGTAGGTTCCTTTGGCGAGCGTCTGCTTTCCTTTGAAGACAAATTCGTTGTCTCCGTTGCCGATGACGTTGCCGTCAAAGAGCAGGTTGTTGCAAGTCTTCAGTCCGTCCTCTTCTCCCCAGACGTAGCCGGGGTCAGTGGTGGGCGTGTTGTCGTCGCTGCAAGAGCAGAGCACGCCGGTGGAAGAGAGTGTGAACGCAGTGGCAAGTGCTGCCACAGAAAAGATTTTTGTTTTCATACAATGTATAAATATAAGTTGGTTCTTGTGTATGCGACAATATTTGTGTGTGCGACAATATGTCTCTTTTCACGCTGCAAAGTTCGGGCGCACAAATCACGATTCTGTTGCAGTCGGGTGAAGAAAGCGTGAAGAAAGGAGACAAAAAGACAAAGAGTCAAAGAGACAAAGAGACAAAGAGACGAAGAGACAAAGAGACAAAGAGACAAAGAGACGAAGAGACAAAGAGACAAAGAGTCAAAGAGACGAAGTGACAAAGAGTCAAAAGGGTCAAAGAGAGGAAGAAGCGACAGAGGGTTGCAGGGGTTTTGCAGGGGTTTTGCAGGGGTTTTGCAGGTTGCAAAATAGTTGC
>JBJEAG010000250.1:0-8752 GCA_051868855.1 Alloprevotella sp.
GGTTTTGCAGGGGTTTTGCAGGGTTGTCGAATGGTTGCAAATTGGTTGCAAATTGGTTGCAAATTGGTTGCAAAATGGTTGCTCAATGGGTGTCCAATGGGTGTCCAATGGGTGTCCAATGGGTGTCCCTTTGACCGAAGCGACTCTTTGTCTCGTTGTCTTTTTGTCTTTTTGTCTCTTTGTCTCGTTGTCTTTTTGTCTTTTTGTCTCTTTGTCTTCAAAAACAAGCCAACGCCAAAGTCTTCTCAGAGCGGCGTTAAAATGCTACTTGTTTTTTCATGTTGAGACTACGAATTAGTACGTTAATAACACTTTTTCTGCGGGCGGAATGTTAAAAATAGGGGGGTACGAGTAACCTATTAAAACTTTTTATATTTGCGCACTGTTATGCACTTTCCTGCCGCAAGTCATCGGCGGAACGAACGGAGAGAGAGAACAGTCAAGTCTCGAGAGAATTCGTCGGATTATTCATCAAAACCATCAAATTTATATGAGAAAAGAAACTTTTTTCAGATTCCTGCTCGGAACGCTGATGCTCTTCAGCATTTCCGTTTGGCAGGCACACGCTCAAACCGCCTCCGGCAACGGCTGGACGCTTGAGAGCGGCACGCTCACCATCACCGGTGATGAAGCGTGGCAGTATTATCCTATCATGGGATATATAGACGAAACATTTGCTTTTGACGAGTACTCGGACTTCGTGGAGCGCATTGTCATTGCTGAGGGTGTGACCTACGTCCCCGGTTTCGCATTTATGACGAAATACCCAATGGATTTCGAATCAGGATTTCCAATTATTGATTACCACGCCACCTCTGTCTCCATTTCCTCCACCGTGCAGACAATAGGCTTTTCTGCTTTCCGAATATTTAGCTCCAGTCTGGAGGTGAGTTTTGCTTCACCCTCTCAACTTCGCACATTGCAATCTTTTGCCTTTGCGGGAACGAGATTGAATCAACTCACGCTTCCCGAAGGTTTGGAGACAATTGAGCATGACGTTTTCTATAACACCGATTTGGTCAGCGTCACCCTGCCCTCCACCCTCAAAACACTTGGTGACTGCGCCTTCCAAGCCTGCAGCAATCTCACCACCATCGTCTCTTTAGCCACCCAAGCCCCTTCGGTGTTTTCCGACACGTTCGACTTCGGATTCGTAAGTGGAAGCACTGCCTTCACCACGCTCCAAATTCCCGACCACGCCGTGGGCTACGACCAAGGAGCCTGGACGAAGATTTCCGACAAAATTACGACCGAGCACGTTTTCCACAACGGCTTCTGCAGCGCGGACGGATGCTCCGAAGTGCAGCCCGCGACACTCGCCGCCGACGGAGTCTATGAAATCGGGAATGCGGGACAGCTGATGAGCTTCGCCCGCTTAGTCAATGGCTACGGCGAGACGCCCGCCGACCGCAGTCTCAACGCCCGCCTCACCGCTGACATCGAGATGCAGGACGTGACGGGCTGGGTGCCCATCGGTTCTGCCTCAGCAGCCGAAGCCGTCACCCTGACCGACCCTGCCACCCTCACCACCGGCATCGGCTATCAGGGAACGTTTGACGGACAGAACCACACCATCAACCACCTCTCCTGCACCAGCCTCCCGGGCGACGTGATGAACCACGGCGTGTTTGGCGTGGTGGAAGGCACGGTTCGCCGCCTCGGCGTGGTCGCTGCCGACATTAAGGAGAAGAGCAACGGCACGAATGCTCGCGGTGCGACGCTTGCCGGCACGATTTATCCCTCCGGCGTCGTGGAAGCCTGCTTTGCCCAAGATTGCACGGTCGGAAAACAAGACGTGGCAGGCGGTCTGATTGCCATGAGCTACGGCGGCACCGTGCGCCATTCCTTCACGAAGAACTGCAACGTTTCCACTTCCAGCTCACGCTACGGCGCATTCTGTGCCGACGGCAACAACGACAAGGGCGTGTTCCCCGGCACCTTCGTCGGCTGCGTCACCGAAGACACGAAAATGTGCGGTGGCAACCGCGCCAACATCACGCTCACCGACTGCCACGTCGGCACGACTGCCGAAGAGTTCGCCGGCGGCTTCATCGCCTTCCTGTTGAACGATTTTGGCAAGGAAACCACGTTCCGCCAAAACCTCAGCGGCGAGACGCCCGATGCTGCCCCCGTTCTCGACGAAAGCCACAGCGCGGTCTATGCCTCCGGCACGCCCCTCTGCCCCAACGACCTCGCCTCTCTGAGTTTCAGCAACACCGACTCGGGCGAAACGATTGAGTTCCCCGCCGCCCATCCCTTCGACAACGGTTTCTGCCCCCACTGCGACGCTTTGCAGGCGGCGAACTATGTGAGTACGGAGACTGAGAACTACTACACCGTGGGCAACGCCGGACAACTCTACTGGTTCGCCGGACTCGTGAACGGCACGCTCACCGACGGTACGGCACAGAATGACCACGCCAACCTCCGCCTCACTGCCGACATCACGGACAACGAGGGCGTCATCAACGGCGCCGGCACCGGAAGACGCGAATGGCCGCAGTTGTTGAGTTTCTACGGCAACATCGACGGACAGGGACACGTCATCAGCGGTCTCTACTGCGTCACGCCCAAACTCACATGGGGCGACGTCGCATTCATTGGCTGGTACTACGGTTCGTCGATTCAAAACCTCGGCATCGAAAACTCCTATTTCGACGTGAGCGGAGGCTTCGAAGGCGGCAGTTTCATTGGCTATGTCCGTGAGAACTGCACCCTGACCAACTGCTACAGCACCGCCACGGTCAAGGGAAGCGAATACCTCACCGGCGGCTTCGTCGGAGATGGCGATCGAGTTTCTTATGACAACTGCTTCTTCGCCGGAAAGACAGACAATCAGAAGGCTTTCAGCAATCGCCACGGGAACATGACCAACTGCTACTACCTGGAAGGCAGCGGCAACGGAGACGGCACGGTCAAGAGCGCCGAAGCGTTTGCCTCCGGCGAGGTTACCCTTGCCCTCGGCACCGAAGTCTTCGGGCAGCGCATTGGCGGCGAAACGACCGACGCCTTCCCCAAGTTCGTGAACGCTGACAACCGCCTCTACAGCCTCACCTCCTATCTCGCCGACGGCAGCAGCACCTCCATTTTCTCCAACATCAACGGCGCCGCCATCGCCTCCCTGCCTGCCAACAGCGTGGTGGTCACTGACGCTGCCGCATTCCGCAACCTCGACAACGTCATCTTCCGCGAGACCACTGCCGAAGAAGACGTCGTGCTGACCTGCCGCCACCTCGTGATTTCCGACTCTGCCCCCTTCAAGTTCAATCAGCCCTTCACTGCCGAGACGGCAACGTTCAAGGTGAGCACGCCCGAGAACTATGTCTGGGCTGACGGCTCTCGCGGCTGGCACAACCTCTGCGCCCCCTTCGACGGCACACTCCACGTCGATGGCGTCGAGAAGAATGCCATCCCCTCCTCCACCGGCACGGGCGACTATTGGCTCAAGGAACTCAAGGGCTTCAATGCCGACGAGCGCAAACTCCTCTTCGGCTATGCCACCGCCGTCGAGGCAGGTAAACCCTACATCCTCGCGCTGCCCGGCGAGTCCTTCGGCAGCGAAAGCATGGCGGGCGGCGACATCACCATTGAAGGCACAAACGTCGAAATGCCTGCCGCAGCCGGTGCCTCCAACACCTACGGCGGACTCTTCTTCGCCGGCACGCTCACCGGAAAGAAAGCACTTGACCCCGACGGCAACACGGTGCGCTACGTCCTGAACCAAGAGGGCAACGCCTTCGTCGCCTCCTGCTCCGCCGTGGCGCCGTTCGGTGCCTACATCCAAGGCAGCAGCCTCATCATCGGCAGTCCGAGACTGCTGGTCGGAGACTTTGAAGACCTGACCACCGGCATTGACACCGTGGAGAGCGGCGCGGAGACCTCCGCCAATGTCTATGACCTCACGGGACGCCTCGTGGGACGCAGCGCCAAAGACCTTGACGCCCTGCCCGCCGGCACCTACATCGTGAATGGCAAAAAAGTCATCAAGAAATAGAACTTTGACATAATCATCACACACCATATTATTATATGAACACAAGAAAGCCCTACCACTCCCCCGCTTGCGAGGTCATCGAACTCTTCACCTCCGGCTGCACCATGCTGACCGGCAGTGACCAACAAGACCCCGGTCTCAGCGCACCCCCTCGAGCCATGGAGCGCGAGGAAGAAGATTTCTCCGACTACACCGGTTTTGAAGAAGCCAAAGGGTTCTGAGACCACGAACACTTCTTCTGACAAAAAACATAGCACAGATATGAAACGCACAATGAAACTTCTTCTCTCTCTGACGGCATGGTTCCTCGGTTTCTCGGGGCTTGTCGCTCAAACCTACGATGAGAACGGCTTCGGCACGGACGAGGGTGGCAACACCATCTATCAGCCTGCCACGCTGAACGGTGACGATGCCTACGAAATCGGCAACGCCGGACAACTCTTCTGGTTCGCCGGGCTCGTGAACGGCACGCTGGACGGCGTCGAACAGAATGCCGGCGCCAACGCCGTGCTCACCGCCGACATCGACCTCAACCCCGGCATCACCTTCAACATCAGCAGCGGTTCTTCCTCGGGCAGCTATCGCACCTTCACTCCCATGGGCAGCGAATCCGAGCCCTACACGGGTGAGTTCAACGGCGACAGCCACCGCTTGTCGGGACTCTTCTTTTTCAACAGTTCCTCCTCCTGCGCCGCCCTCTTCTCCTTCACGGGTTCGGGGGCAACCATCCGCGACCTCACGCTGAGCAACAGTCTGGTGCTCTCCGGCGAAAAGTCCGCCCTGATTTGCGGAAAGGCACAGGAAACCTATTTCGAAAACATCACGATTGAAAGCGACTGCGGCGTGAGAATGACCGGCAACAGCCACGTGGTGGGAAGCATCGCCGCCCACGCCACTGAGAACACCGTCTTCGATCACTGCGTGAACCACGCCACGCTCTCCTCGAAGGGCAACTCCAACGGCGGCATCGTGGGTTTGGCTGAGAGCAACACCACCATCATCTGTTGCGCCAACCACGGACCTCTGGTGGCAGGCGTCTATCAGAACGGCGGCATCGTGGGAAGCGCGAACGACTGCGAAATCATCGAATGCGTGAACACGGGAAACATCACCGTCAGCGACCATGCCGGCGGATTGGTGGGCTATCTCGTCCACAGCAAACTGAGCAACAGCCTCAACACCGGCAACGTGACCAACACGGGCACGAACTACTGCTATGTGGGCGGACTCGTGGCTAACAGCCTCAGCAACTCCTCCGTGACGGGCTGCCTCAACACGGGCACGGTGACGGGAGCAAGCGGCACGGGCAACCGCGCCACGCTGACCGTTTCCAACATCAGCGACGGCGGCACGAACACCACCGAATGCACCTACGCACTCGAACAGAGCGGCGTGGATGCCGGCACGGGCTCCACCGTCACGACCGAGCAACTCGCCTCGGGCGAAGTCTGCTGGCTGCTCAACGGCGAGAAGAGCATAGGCACATGGCGCCAGAACCTCGGCGGAGAGGATGCCCTTCCCGTGCTCGACAACACGCACGCCGCCGTCAGCTACGGCTACGACATTGACGGTAATCTCGGCTATGGCAACGAGATGAGATATGCCACCAACGAGCCCGCTCAGGATGCCGAGGGGCGCTATCTCCTCGAGAATCCCTTGAATCTGAAATGGTTCTCGGCGCTCGTGAACGGCACGTTGGACGGCGTCGCCAAGAACAATGCTGCCAACGCCGTGGTCACCGCCGACATCGACATGACGGAGGTGACGGGCTGGGTGCCGATTGGCTACTGCTTCAACGATGACGTCGTGACGGGACGCGACAATGACCAGAAAGCCTACGACGGCGTCTTCGACGGACAAGGACACATCATTTCCAACCTTTCGCTTGAACTGAACTCCGTCTCCCACATGTCCTTCGGGCTCTTCGGCGGCGTCTCCGGCACGGTCAAGAATCTCGGCGTGGAAGGCTTCCACCACGAAAGCGACAACGGCAGTTGGCACCGCACGGGTTCTCTCGCCGGCATGGTGCTCAAAGGCGGACTCGTGGACCACTGCTTCGCCCGCAACTGCCGCATCATCGTCACCGGTTACTCTGCCGTCGGCGGTTTCGCGGGAGCAAACTATGGCGGCACGATTACCGACTCTTACGCCTACAACTGCGAAGTGCAGGGCAGCCGCTCCGGAGTGTTCGTCGCCGACAACCGCAACGATGCCCGCACGCTCTTCGGCACGCTGATTCGCTGCGCTTCCTCCGGCTCGCTTCACGACGCCTCCATGGCAAGCACGGTCGCCCTCACCGACTGTCGCGCCTCCGTGGCTACCGAGGTCTTCAACTCCGGCGAACTGACCTACTGGCTCAACGACCGCGGACTGTCCACGGCGTGGCGCCAAAACCTCGGCGCTGAAAATCCCGACGTGTCGCCCATGCTGAACGAGAGCCGCGGCATTGTCTATTATGGTGAGAAAACGGATGAGGTCGGCGTCTTTGCCTACACCAACGACCGCCTCAGCGTCAGCCACACTCACGTGGCGGATGCAGACGGTTGGTGTCACCTCGCCGACGACCGCTGCAACGGTTTCGTGCCTGCCGTCTTCAACGAAGAGGCAAATGCTTTCGACATCGAAAACGCCGGACAACTCTTCTGGTTCGCTGCCCTCGTCAACGGAACACTCCTCGACGGCACGACACAGGACAAGAATGCCAACGCCCGACTCACCCGCGACATCGTGGTCAATGAAGGCGTGATGACTGCCGCAAGCGAAGCGGCTCACGTTTGGAAACCCATTGCCGGCGGCGATGAGGACATTCTATATAAAGGTACGTTCGACGGGCAAAACCACACCATCAGCGGACTCTTCAGCAACCTCAACGCATCACACAGCGCCCTTGTGGGCAGAGTCGCGGGCACGGTGAAGAACGTGGGCGTCATGAACTCCTACTTCTACGCTAATCCCGGCTCCGGCTGCTGCGCTCCCGTCGTGGCGCGACTGAACACGGGCGGTGTCATTGAACACTGTTTTGCCCGCAACTCCACGGCGAACTGTCTCTTCTTCACCGGCGGCATCTGCGGATTGAGCTATGCCAACACGCGCATCACTGACTGCTATGTCGAGGACTGCCACCTCAGCGGACAAGCCTACATGGGCGGTCTCGTGGGACAAGCCGCAGGCGAAATCAGCCGCTGCGTGGCTCAGACGGACTTCACTCTGAGCGACAATGCCTCCAACGTGGGACATCTGGTGGGCAAAGACAATGGCGCCGGCGTTTCGGCTTCCTTCTTCATTGACTCGCCCCTCGAAGTCTCCGAGGTCTGCGCCTTGGGCGAAGCAAAGACCGGCGAGGAAATGGCTTCGGGTGCCGTGGTGGCTCTGCTGAACGACAGCCGTGAAGCCCTCGTGTGGGGACAGCGCCTCGGCGAAGACGCGATTCCCGTCTTCCTCACCCCGAACAACGAACTGCTCACCGCCGACATCTATGTGCGCGGCAAGAAGTCGTCTTCCGTCATCTACAACCGCGACGGCGAACTCACGCTGCCCGAAGTGGAGAACGGATATGTTGTGATGAACGCCGCCGAGGGCGTGACGGGACGCAACGTGATTCTCCACGAAGGCGACACCTACACCTGCGCCGACCTCCACATCAGCAACGCCTCTGCCTTCAGCACGCCTTTTGCGTTCACCGCAGAGAAAGCCACGTTCCACATCCAAACGCCCGAGGACTATGTCTGGGCAAACGGAGCGGGCGGCTGGCACGGCATCTGCGTGCCCTTCAACGGAACGCTCCAACTGGCGGGCGAGGCGAAACATCCCTGCCCCGCGCTCCACGAAGAGGGGGACTACTGGCTGAAGGAACTGAAAGGCTTCGACGCCGCGACGAACACCCTGCTCTTCGACTTCTCCTCCACCATCGAGGCGGGTAAACCCTACATCATCGCCTTCCCCGGCGCTTCCCGCTGGCCCGACGATGCCTTTGAAGGAAAGGGAGAAATCACCATCTACGGAGAAGACGTGGACTTCCCGACCACGGCACAAGCCACCGAGACGTTCGGCTACTACTACTTTGCCGGAACGATGAAAGGCAAGGCTGCCCTCAGCCCGGACGCCTCCGGCGCACGCTACGTGCTCAACGAGGATGGCACGAGTTTCGTGCAGAGCTACTCTGCCGTTCCTGCCTACGGTGCCTACATCTTCAGCGACGTGCTGGAGTTTGCACCGAAACGTCTGAACATCTCCGACTGGAACGGTGAAAGCACCGGCATCCTGTCGCCGACGGACGGCGAACAGGACGGCAGCAACGCCGCAGTCTATGACCTCAGCGGTCGCCGCGTGGCAGACAATGCCGACGCCGCCCGCCGCCTCCCCCACGGCATCTATGTCGTGAACGGCAAGAAAGTGATGAAATAACGCCCCGCGGCGCAATTCAAGAATCCGGTGTGAACGAAACGGTTCGCACCGGATTTTTGTTTGTTATTCGGTAAACGAAAGTAATGGATTGTATTCATTAGAGACGACAACAGAGACAACTAAAGACAACAGAGACAACTAAAGACAACCAAGACAACAGAGACAACAAGACAAAAGTTGTTCCAAGTTGTCTCTGTTGTCGTGAAAGAACTATTGCTGTACGGTAAAAGTTGTTTCAGCACTCACCATCCGAACAACTGTATAGATGGCGGTCCGGAGGTGGTGCGGACGCGATGAATCGCGTCCGCCCTGCAAAAAATAGGAGGTGACGTGTCTCACGTCACCCAGCCACCT
>JBJEAG010000251.1:0-8728 GCA_051868855.1 Alloprevotella sp.
CCTTATTTTCTCTTCTTTCGGTGGAAAGCACCCAGAACGCGACCGAACCTGCGCCAGAGTTTGAAACCGAGCATGACGCCGTCATAGAGCGCGAAACCTTTTTCGATTCGGTTCACCCAAGTCAGGGTGGGGGAGTCCGTGGGCGGCGGAGCAAAGAGGGTGTGAGTGAGCACGACGATGTTCTCTTTGCTCTTCTTCAGTTCGATTTTGTTTTGCCGACTCAATTGATTGAGTTGCTGCAGCGTAAGTCCTTTTCCTTCCATAAAAAGATTAAATGCGTGTCAGAGCGACAGCGGTTTCGCGTCAGATGTTTTTGTTGGGGGCACTTGTTTCGTTTTCATCGTTCTTCACAAGGAGTGCGGAGACGAAACGAACGATGGGTTCTTTAATCCAGGCGTTGCGTTTGAAACAGATGAGTGCGGCAAGCAGAGCGTAGGCAAGTGCGATGAGGGCATAGCTCATGGCTTCGCTTCCGACCCAATCTGCGACGAGCGAACTCAGTGCGAAGGTGAGCACGAGCAGAACGGCGCCAAGGAGAATGATGATGACGGCGGCGAGAGCAACGGCTGCGAGAAGTTGGCTGAGGATGAGCGTGGCATCCAATTTCACTTGCTTTTCTCGCAGATGAATGTAGCGTTTGATTTCGTTGCCGAGCGAGGCAATGATTTCAATGTTTTTGTCGTTGGAGAACACCTTGGAAAAGAGTTAGGTTCAAGAAAGAAGGGGCTGCGTTCGTGGGGTCACGTCACAGCCCCTTTTCAGTTTTTCAGTCGTTGGCAGGCTGGAGCTCGTCGGCGATGTCGTCCACGAGACTTTCCATTTCCTTTTTGCTGAGTTTGATTCCGCGTTTGCGAATCTGTTCCATGATTCTTTCACGGGTTTCTGCTCCCTTTTCAGGTGCGAAGAGAATACCGCAGGCTGCGCCAACTGCTGCGCCGCCAAGGAATGCTGCTAAAATGCTAAGTCCTTTCATAGTGCTTATATTTTAAAGGTGAGAAAAAATTAGGTTCGGTTGGAATTGACGCGGTGCCATGGTTTTGACGGGGTGTCATGGAATTGACGTGATGCCGTTTGGCACTTTGTTTCTCCGTGCCAAAAATACGCATTTTGTCCGTTTCTCCGCGTTTTCATCGGACAAAATGACCAAAAAGGAAGCGAAAAATGCTGCATTTTTTGGTTTTTATGGTTGTTTAACGTGGAGAGAACCGAGCGAAAAGAGGTGTTTTCGTAATTTTGCGAACGTCAAACAAAGGGGTTTCCGATTGTGTGAAGCATGCGCGGTGTTCTCCTGCCGTGTTTCTTCCTTTTAATATAAGGAAAGATGCAATGGGAAAGTCATTTGTTTTCACGAAACAAATTTATCAGCAAAAACATTTTATGAAAAGAAAAATCTTTTTGGTTGCCGGCCTCTGCTCCATGGTTGTTCTGACCGGTTGTAAATCACGTGAGAAGGCATATCGTCAAGCATTTGAAAAGGCTCAGGAAAACGAGCAGACCACCACTCCCACCACTCCCGTGGCAGTTGTGACCACTCCGACCGAAGTGAAAGAAACTCCCGTGCAACCCGTCACTCCCGTGCAGCCCTCTACCGTCGATAACGTGGACGTTCGCACCATTGATGCAGGTTTCACCGTGCTGCCCGGCTACAATCCGCTCAAAGCCTACAGTGTTCAGGTCGGCAGTTTCGTGACGCAGGCAAACGCTGAAAGAGCAGCCGCCACCCTCAAGCAGGAAGGCTATGACGCTCGCGTGCTTCAGACCAACGAGGTCATCAAAGGTCGCACCGGTTGGTTCCGCGTGATTGCTTCTTCTTTCGATGACAAAGCATCTGCCGTTTCCTCCCGTGAATCCCTCCGCTCTCGCTATCCCGACGCTTGGATTCTCTATCGCAAATGAACTCGGAACTGTTTGAGGCAGATAAATCCGTGACAATCCAACAATTAATAGGCTTGACGCCGGACGAACTGCAACAAGTCGCCCGGCGTTTAGGTTTTCCGGCATTTGTCGGAAAACAAATCGCTGATTGGCTCTACAAAAAACACGTGGAAAGCATTGACGAAATGTCAAACCTTTCCAAAAAGGTGCGCGCCACTCTGCAAAGCGAAGGCTATGCAGTGGGGGCGCGAAAACCTGTCAAGTGTCAGCGTTCAGAAGACGGCACGGTCAAATATCTCTTCCCCACAACCGACGGGCACTTTGTCGAAACGGTCTATATTCCCGACGGAGACCGCGCCACGCTCTGCGTCAGTTGTCAGGTCGGCTGCAAAATGAAATGCGCCTTCTGCATGACGGGACGGCAAGGCTTTGCCAGTTCTCTTTCCGCTGCCGACATTTTGAACCAAATCTATTCGCTGCCGGAGCGCGACACGCTGACCAACATTGTTTTCATGGGACAGGGCGAACCGTTTGACAATCTGGATGCCGTCATGCGTGCCATTGAAGTGCTCACCGCCGAATGGGGGCACGCTTGGAGTCCGAAACGCATCACCGTCTCCACCGTCGGACTGCGGAAAGGTTTCGACCGTTTCCTCAACGACTGCAAGTGTCACCTCGCCATCAGCCTCCACCATCCGATTCCCTCAGCACGCGCCGAAATCATGCCCGCCGAAAAGGCGTTCAGCATCACGCAAATCGTTGAACTCCTGAAAGAGCAGAATTTTTGCACCCGCCGAAAAATGCCGGTGGAACAAGGCGTGCATCAGCGCAGACTGTCGTTTGAGTATATCGTCTTCCAAGGCGTGAACGACAGCATGGCTCATGCCAAAGCGTTGCTTCGACTGTTGGACGGGTTGGAATGCAGAGTCAATCTCATCCGTTTCCACGACATTCCCGACACTCCGCTCCACGGTGTGGACGAGAAGGAAATGACGGAGTTCCGCGACTATCTCACCTCCCACGGTCTCTTCACCACCATCCGTGCTTCCCGCGGACAGGACATCTTTGCCGCCTGCGGATTGCTGAGCACGGCGGAGAAGGAGTCGGAGACCACCTTATTATAATATAAGCAATCTATGTCAAGATTCATACATGTCAATGCGCTTCCCCACGAGGAAGCGCCGGTTCAGATGCCTGCCGAGAAAATCAAAGTCGGAATCACGCAAGGCGACACCAACGGCGTTGGCTATGAACTCATCTGCAAAGTCTTTTCCGAAGCCGGAATGTTTGAACTTTGCACGCCCGTCGTCTTCGGACATCTCAAGGTGGCGAACTATCACAAGAAAGGCTTGGGCTACAATCTCTCCTTCCACGTCATTTCCTCCGCAGCCGATGCCGTTGCCGATCGACTCAACTTCGTCAATTGCTCCGACGAGGAAATCAAAGTGGAGTTCGGACAGCCGGGAAAGGATGCGGGCGTTGCTGCTTTCGCCGCACTCGAGAAAGCCACCGAGGCACTCCACAACGGAGAAATTGACGTGCTCGTCACGCTGCCCATCAACAAAGCAAACATTCAGAGCGAACAATTCCATTTCCCGGGACACACCGAATATCTTCAAAGTCGCTTCCTCGCCCTGCAAGGCATTGAGAAGCAAGAAGAAACTCCTGCAGTAGCAACTGTCGAAACCGAAAGCGGTGAAGAAACAGAAGTCAAAGCAGAAACGATTGCCCTTGAAAATCAACCTTTGATGATTCTCCTCAACTCGCAGATGAGAATTGCTTTGGCTTCCACCCACCTTCCGATTTCAGAAGTGGCAAGTGCCGTCACGCCCGAGAACCTTGAACTCAAACTCCGTCTTTTCCATCAGTCACTTCGGAGAGACTTCGGATTGTCCAATCCCCGCATTGCGGTGCTTGCGCTCAATCCCCATGCCGGCGACCACGGCGTGCTCGGCAGTGAAGAAGAACAAGTCATCCGTCCCGTCATTGAAAAGATGACCGACTGCGGCATCACCTGCATGGGATCCTTTGCTGCCGACGGTTTCTTCGGCGCGGGAATGTATCGTCACTTCGACGGCGTGCTCGCCATGTATCACGACCAGGGACTTGCTGCTTTCAAGGCATTGTCCTTTGACGATGGCGTGAATTTCACCGCCGGACTGCCCTTCGTCAGAACTTCGCCCGACCACGGCACCGCCTACGACATCGCGGGCAAGAATCAGGCTTTGCCCGACTCCTTCCGCCATGCCATCTACACTGCCCTTGACGTGTGGAGAGCGCGTCGCGCCTTTGACGAGGCACACCGCAATCCGCTGCCGAAACTCTATCAGGAAAGAAAAGAAAGATAAAGATTGCAGGAGTCACCCATGAAGTTTGCCATCATCGCGGCGGGAGAAGGTTCCCGCTTGCAGGAAGAAGGAATCGACGCACCCAAGCCCCTGGTGGAGGTCAAGGGCGAGAAACTCATTGAAAGACTCATCAGAATCTTTCGACAAAACGGAGCGGAAGAGATTGTCATCATTGTCAATGCCCACACGCCGCGAACCGAGCGTTTCGTCAAAGCGCTCAAAGGAAACGATTTGAGAGTCATTGTCAAATCCACTCCAAGTTCCATGCACAGTTTCTTTGAACTGAGTGCGTTTCTGACTGACGGTCCTTTCTGTCTGACCACCGTAGATACCATTTTCAAAGAAGACGAGTTCGCTGCGTTCATCGAACATTTCAAACAAAGCGAAGCCGACGGTTGCATGGCGGTAACGGACTTCATTGACGATGAAAAACCGCTCTACGTCGGCGTCAATGCCGACCTTCGCATCACGGGTTTTCTGGACGAAAGGCAGGACTGCCGCTACGTTTCGGGCGGCATCTATTGTCTCAAGCCTGCGGCACTGGAAACCTTGCGCCGTTGCGTGGAGAGCGGTCAGTCACGCATGAGAAACTATCAGCGTGCCCTCATTGCCGACGGTTTCCGTTTGGAAGCCTGTCCTTTCTCAAAGATATTAGACATTGACCATGCTTCAGACATTGCGAAAGCCGAAGAATTTCTGAAGGACGATAAAGTTTCATGACTGCGTTCTTCTTTTCTCTCATTCGTAAAATCCCATCATGTTTGTTTTAGGAATCAGACGCTCGCCGCGCTTCAGTCCCAACAGCGTGGACCGCGACGAAGCCATTTTCTCTGCCGTCTCCTCCCGTCTTCTGCGAAAAGGCTGCGACGTTTCCGTCATCAGCGAAGACCTTTTTGTCGGTGTCGATGTCTCGCGCTTCGACTTGGTCTATTCCATGGCGCGTGGCGGCGACGTGCTGAGTCAGTTGGCGCAGGCAGAAGAAAACGGCACGTGTGTCGTCAATTCTTCCAAGACCCTTCTGCGTCAGCATCGCGCCGACTTGGTGAAATCGTTCCAAGAGGCGAATGTGGCAATGCCCTCTTTGCAGGTGGTGAATCCCGCGGAAGCGCTCACCGATGCCGTTCGCTCAGCCTTGCACTTCCCTTTGTGGGTCAAGCGCGGCGATTTCTCGGCGACGTGCAGTCGTGACGTGGTCTATGTCGCCGCGCCCGCCGACCTTTCCGCCGTGTTGGAAGACTTTGCGGCGCGAAAAGTCAGTTCCGTCATTTTGGAAACGCACCAGGAAGGCACGCTCGTCAAGTTCTACGGCGTTCGCGACACAGATTTCTTCTTTGCTTGTCGGGCAGAGGACACCGCTTTCAGCAAGTTTGGTCTTGAAAGCCGCAACGGCAGCGGAACGGTGGCAGAACTCCCGATGGAAGCGCTGAAATCTTTGGCGCAACACGCAGCCGATGCGGCACGTTTGGACATCTATGGCGGCGATGCCATCGTTGCTCCCGAGGGTCGTTGCGTTTTGATTGACTTCAACGACTGGCCCAGTTTTGCGCCCTGCCGAAAGGCTGCTGCCAAAGCCATCTCCGAACTGCTCTGCAAAAAATTGCATCACCTTGTGAAAAGTTGAAACGCGGCGCCCCGCGTGGAACCTATACCTTATTATATATGGAGAAAAAAACAGAAAACACACTTCAAGCCACCTTTAAGTCGCAAGACACGGAAGAGTGGCTTGACATTCACTTCACCCGCCCGCTCGGTTGGGGAATTGCCTTCGTTTGTGCGAAACTCCGGATTCACCCGAACGTTGTGACAGTCGTGAGCATCGTGCTCGGCGCCTTGGCGGGCTACTATTTCCACTTCACCGACCTCGCCTTGAACTGCGTCGGCATCGGCTTGCTCGTTTTTGCCAATCTTTTGGACAGTGCCGACGGACAGTTGGCACGCATGACCGGACAGAAGACGCGCCTCGGACGCGTGCTCGACGGTTTCGCCGGCGACGTTTGGTTCATCTGCATCTATGCCGCCATCTGCTGGCGTCTTCAATCCGAGTTCATTCCCTTCACCGAGATGAAGTGGGGGATAGGGATTTGGATGGTTTGCGCCGTGGTCGGTTTCGGCTTCCACGGCAATCAGTGCAAGTTGGCTGACTACTATCGCAACATTCATCTCTTCTTCCTCAAAGGCGTGAAGGGCAGCGAACTCGAAAACTCCGACGCGCTTCGCAAAGAGTTCAAAAACCTTTCGTGGCGCAAGGATTTCATTTGGAAACTCTTTCTCTTCTTCTACGCCCGCTACACCAAGGCGCAGGAAGACATGACTCCCGACTTCCAAGTGTTGCGCCGAAAGTTGCGCGAGGCTTATCCCGACGGCATGCTCCCCGCGGCGCTCTGCGAAGACTTCTGCCGACAGAGCCGTCCGCTGATGGCGTATGCCAACATCCTCACCTTCAACACCCGCGCCATTGTCCTCTACATCTCCCTCCTCATCGGACAACCTTTGTGGTACTTATTGTTTGAAACCATCATTCTCAACGCGCTCTTCATCATCATGCGGAGCCGTCACGAAAAAATATGTCGAAACTTTGTCGTAACCTCTTCCTCCTCTTCGGAATCGCAGCCATTGTCGTGATGTGCTGCACGATGAAGGTGGAGAAAGAAGACCTCCTCTCCAGCCTGCGCAACGCCGGCTTCTATTTGCCCGGCGTGCTCGGCGTGTGGGTCATTGTCTATGCCTTCAACGCCCGTGCTTTCCAACTCATTGTGAACACGGGAAGCCACGAGCGTCACCTTTCCTATCGCCACGCCTACAAACTCACCGTCTCCGGTTTTGCCTTCAGCTACACCACTCCTTTCGGCTTCGGCGGCGGTCCTTACCGTGTCATGGAACTCAGTTCCTACATTGGCGTTCCCCACGCCATGTCTTCCGTTGTGCTCTACTCCATGATGCACATCCTCTCCCACATTTGCTTGTGGTTCTTCTCGGCGGTGCTTTTTGCCGTGTTCTATTTTCAGCTGATGTCCCCGCTGCTTTGGGTCTTCTTCGGTCTCTTCGCCGCCGTGGTGCTGGTCGTGTTCATTCTCTTCCGTTTCTTCTACACTCGCGGTGTCTTGGTTCGTCTCTACAAACCTTTGCTGCGCATTCCCTTTGTGCGCCGTCCCGCCGCCCGTTTCTTTGAGAAACATGCCGACTCGATGCAGGAGGTCGATGACAACATTGCCTACATCCACTCCCGTCCCCGCGTGTTCAAATATTGTCTGCTCCACGAGTTTTTGGCAAGGGTCGTGAACGCGGCGGAGTATTATCTGATTCTGCTTTCGCTGAACGTTTCGCTCACCTATGTCGATGCCATCCTTGTGCTCGCTTTCTCTTCGCTTGTCGGCAACCTGCTTTTCTTCCTGCCCATGCAGTTGGGTGCTCGCGAGGGCGGCCTCTCGTTAGCGGTTCGTTTCCTCGGGCTCTCCGCGCCGGGCATCGGCGTTTTCACCGGCATCTACACCCGCATCCGCGAACTCTTTTGGATTTTCGTCGGCGTCACGCTGGTCAAAGTCGGCAATCGCCGGCTCATGCGCTGAACTTCTCACTCCTTATTATATATATAGTAGATGAACAAGGTCTATCTTTTTGACTATGGCGGCACCTTAGACTCCTGTGCAACTCATTGGTACTATCTGTTCGCCGAGAGTTGGAACCGACGCTTCAAGCACAGTCTTGGTCACGAACTGTCCGACGAAAAGTTGCGCGAAGCCTACGTCTTCGCTGAGCGCGCCCTCGAACGCGAGCCTCTCATCACTCCCCGCGACACCTTCCTCGAAGTGCTGAAAAAGAAACTCGCGCTTCAGGCAGACGCGCTGGAGAAGAGTGGGGAAGTGCAATTCCCCACGCCCGTTTCCAAGAAACTCACCGCGGAGGACATGGCACAGGAACTTGACGACCGCACGAGACAGTGCATCCTTCTTTCCGAAGAAGCGTTAGTTCAGTTGAAGAACCGCGGTCACCGTTTCTTCTTGGTCTCCAACTTCTACGGGAATCTGCGAACGGTCATTCGTGCCTACGGCATTGACTACCTCTTCGACGACGTCATCGAAAGTGCCGTCGTCGGCATCCGCAAACCCTCGCCCGAGATTTTCACTCTGGGCGTCAAGGCGGCGGGAGTGAAGCCCGAAGACTGTGTCGTTGTCGGCGACAGCATCAAGAACGACATCATCCCCGGTCGCGCTGCGGGCTGCCACACGGTTTGGTATCGCGGCAAACAGTGGGATGCGTCCGCCCAACCCGACGAGTCGCTCGCCGATTTCGTCATTCCTCACCTGAGCCGCCTTGCTTCTCCCGATTGGGAAGAGACTCTTCAAAAAAGCATTTTGGAAAGGGAGCAGCGCAACGCTTGAAGAAGACGGAACAGTCCCGCAAAGTGGTTTTTCTCAGAAGGATTCGCCGTAAATCGCGGCTTATACTTACTTTTGCACGTCATAAATACACTCGAAGACTGAAACTCGCTGTTCGGTTTTCCTCAT
>JBJEAG010000252.1:0-1844 GCA_051868855.1 Alloprevotella sp.
TAACCTGCATTATTCACACTGTTCCGTCACGAAAGGTCTAAATGGCAGTGCATCAGCGTGAGCACAGCGATGACGATGCAGAATGTAGTGAATCCTACTTTCAAAGAGGAAGAGCGAGCACCACGTTGAGGTGTTGCCAGTTAGGCCTTGCAGTAGGAACGAGTATGAATAATGCAGGTTAAAGGGTGTTCGTGCAGGGTCACGTCTCTGAAACTCGCCTCCCCCCGTCTTCAAAAAAATGAAAGGAAAATGTAATATTTTTTTCAATCATAGTTTGTTATGAACGAAAAGGTTGTTACTTTTGCCCCCGAAAACGCATGTTTGACAGCGGTTTGGCACACAGGGAGCCCACTCTTCACCTTTAGCAACCGCCTCTCTCGCTTGTCGCTTCGTGCACTTGAATTACTTTTATAATCTGTGAAAACTACCCACTAACTCCCCCCCTTAGTGTTCGGTGACAGGTATGCCCTGTCGCCTTTCGCAGTTTATGCCTCCGCTTCCGTCCCTTCCGCGTTCGGTTGCCCCTCCTCGGAGAATTACTTTTATCAACTAAATTTTATAACATGAAAAGAATTACTTTTTTGCTGACTCTGCTCCTGCTTTGCTTTGCAGGGGGAGTGAAGGCACAGACGGAGATTACCGACATCTCCAACCTGTCCAACAGTAAAGTGTACACAGTTTCACTTTATGATTCAGGTCGTGGTACGTGGACTTATAGTTCCTCAAACCCCACGAGACTCTGCTCTACCGGTAAGATTGGTGGTACTGTAGATACCTCTGATCCCAACCAACAGTTTGTGTTCTTGACTCCGGATGGAGGCACAACTTATTACCTATATAGTGTTGGTGCCGATAAGTTTGTGAATTATTCTTCTGACGGAAGAGCCAGTTTGGATACCTATCCCGCAAGCAAAGTAACCTTTGCATCTTCGACTGGAACTTTTACTTCTCACCCGTTTGTAGTAGCATTGGATGGACATCATGTTGGCGTGTCCAATTCCTACAGTTTTGGCGTGATTACATCTTGGAATAGTACAGAAGATGGTGGTAACTGCCTTAAAATCTATGAGCAAGGAGACTTCTCAGAAACTGCCAAAACGGACGCGCTTGCTAAAATTGCCTTGGGCAATGGAGCTACACGAAACAGTCTTCTTTCAACGATTTCAATTGCAGAAGACTTTATTGTTAAGAAAAAGTTTTGTCCTTCTTTGAGTGAGAAAATCTCCGCCCTTAAGACTTTGGTGTCTGAAGCAAAAGACATGGTTGTATCTTCAAGTGTAACAGCAGAAGAATTAACAGCAAAAGTTTCAGCCATTACTTCTGCAATTGCACAGACTTATACTTCTCTTAGCGGAATCTCCTCGACTCAAGCTTACTATCTGAGACATGTTGCTTCCGGACGTTATCTCACCGTGGTGACTGATGCAACAGCAGAAGGTGTTCAAATCAAGAGCATGACCTCTGCGTTGAAGGATGCTCAACTTTTCTACGTAAAAGCTGTGGATGGCGTGGATAATGGTTTTGCCATTCAGAATGTAAGTTCCGAAAAATATCTTGCAGCAACAGGCGGTTGGAACTTCTTGACTCAAGATGAAAGTTTTACCTTCATCGCGAATGATGCCGACGGTCTGAACGCTTTGATGTTTGCACGTAATGACAATACCGATCAGTTCTTTGGACCTAACAAAGGAACAACTTCCGAGGGTGCTCCACTTTACTCCAACCATCCCGCTTCTGACGGAACCTACTCACAATGGTATCTTGAAGCATACGATGAAATCGAGGCTGCCTCAATTCAAGCTGCACAAGAAAAGTTAGCCGCAGCACAGACTCTTGCCAAAAAC
>JBJEAG010000253.1:0-8690 GCA_051868855.1 Alloprevotella sp.
GCGCCGTGGCATCATTCTTGTTTGCCGTGGCATCATTCTTGCCCGCCGAAAAGTCGTTATTTTCTAAGGACTTGTCACTTTTTTCTTGGGAGTCGTTGGTGTGCACCGTAACGATGAACACGTGTTCGCCGTAACGATGAACACGTGTTCGCCTTAATGATGCACACGTGTTCGCCTTAATGATGCACACCAACGGGAATAGCGGACAGGAATGACAAATCGGCGGACAGGAACGACAACTCGGTGGACAGGATTAACAAGGTGCCGGACAGAAACGACAATCCGGCGGATGAAAACGTGATTTTCGACTATGTCAATCACGATGCGAGGCGGACATGACAAAATCGTTTGTTTTGAAAAAGTTTTCATCGAAAAGAAAGCGTGACGAAGTCAATTCCGGAAAAACTTGGTGTCAATTCGCAAAAACTTAGTACTTTTGCGCTTGTACACCCTAACCATCTCATGAATCAAGAACTAAGAATCATCATCAGCGGAGGCGGAACCGGCGGACACATCTTCCCTGCCGTCTCCATTGCCAATGAGATAAGAGCCAAACGTCCCGATGCAAAAATCCTTTTCGTCGGTGCGGAAGGACGCATGGAAATGCAGCGCGTCCCGGCTGCGGGATATGAAATCAAAGGTCTTCCCATCGCAGGATTCGACCGCAAGAACCTGCTGAAGAATGTGCCCGTGCTTTTCAAAATCCTCAAGAGCCGCAACCTCGCACGCCGCATCGTCAAAGATTTCCGCCCGCAAGTTGCCGTCGGAGTCGGAGGATATGCCAGCGGACCCACGCTCAACGTGGCGGAGTCCATGCACATTCCCACTGTGCTCCAGGAACAGAACTCCTACGCCGGAGTGACGAACAAACTCCTCGCCAAGCGTGCCGCGCGAATCTGCGTCGCCTACGAAGGAATGGAACGTTTCTTCCCCGCCGACAGAATCCTGCTCACGGGAAATCCCGTTCGCCAGAACCTGCTCCAAAGCGCGCCCGCCAGAGAAGAAGCCGTGAAGAGCTTCGGACTCGTGCCGCGAAAAAAGACCGTGCTCATCGTCGGCGGTTCTTTGGGAGCGCGAACCATCAACGAAAGCGTGCTCGGACATCTCACGCTGATTAAACAGCAGAATGAAGTGCAATTCATCTGGCAAACCGGGAAATTCTACAGCGAAGAAATCAACGATGAACTCCAACGCCGCGGATGCCCCGACAACCTGCTGGTGAAAGACTTTATCTCCGACATGGCTGCCGCCTACGCCGCCGCAGACCTCGTCATCTCCCGTGCCGGAGCGGGCAGCATCTCGGAATTTTGTTTGCTCGGCAAACCCGTGATTCTCGTGCCTTCGCCCAACGTGGCGGAAGACCACCAAACGAAAAACGCACTGGCGCTCGTGCAGAAGAGTGCCGCGCTCATGGTCACCGATGCCGACGCCCGACGCGCGCTGCTGCCGCTGGCGGTGAACACCGTGACGGACACGACGCGCCTTGAAGACCTCAGTCGCCAAATTCGCAAATGGGCGAAACCCAATGCGGCGTCCGACATCGCCGATGTTGTCATCGCGCTCGCCGAGAAGCAAGGCTGACGCCACGAAAGCCGAAAACGGCAAACAAAGAAAAAACCGGAAGAAACATATATTTCACGTGATAGAAAAATGCAAGGCATTCAATCCATATATTTCGTAGGGGCAGGAGGAATCGGCATGAGCGCGCTCGTGCGCTATTTCCTTTCTCAAGGTCTTTGCGTCGCAGGCTACGACCGCACCCCGACACCGCTCACCGCGGAATTGGAGAAAGAAGGCGCACTGCTTCACTTTGAAGACAACCCCGCCCTCATCCCCGAAGCCTGCCGCCAGCCCGAAACCACGCTCGTGGTCTTCACGCCCGCCATTCCCGCCGACCATCGCGAACTTGCCTTCTTCAAAGAGGGAGGATTTGAAATCAAGAAACGCGCCGAGGTGCTCGGAATGCTCACAAGGCAAATGAAAGGACTCTGCGTCGCAGGAACGCACGGTAAAACGACTACTTCGTCAATGACGGCGCACCTTCTGCACGAAAGCCACGTCGGCTGCAATGCCTTCCTCGGAGGCATCGTCAAGAACTACGGCACGAACTATCTGCTTTCCAAAGAAAGTCCCTTCGTTGTGATAGAAGCCGATGAGTTTGACCGCTCCTTCCATCATCTCCGTCCTTTCGCCACTGTCATCACCGCAACGGACGCGGACCATCTTGACATCTATGGCACGGAGGAAGCCTACCTTGAGAGTTTCGCTCACTACACTTCGCTCATTCAGCCCGGCGGCGCGCTCATCGTTCACCGAGGACTGAAAATGCAGGAAAGACTGCAGGACGGCGTCACTCGCTACGACTACTCCCGCACGGAAGGCGACTTCCACGCAGAGAACATCCGCATCGGCGGAGGCAGAATCCTCTTCGACTTCATCTCCCCGCTGGGAAACATTCCCGAGGTGGAACTCGGCGTGCCCGTCAGCATCAACATCGAAAACGGAATCGCAGCCATGGCGCTCGCCCAACTCGCGGGAGCGGAAGCCGACGAAATCCGCAGGGCAATGAAGAGTTTCGGCGGCGTCGTCAGAAGATTTGACTTCGCACTCAAAGACGAACGCCACGTCCTCCTCTCGGACTACGCCCACCATCCCGCGGAACTCGAGCAAAGCATACGCTCCATTCGCGAAGTCTTCAACGGACGACGCATCACCGGCATCTTCCAACCCCACCTCTACACCCGCACCCGCGACTTCTTCAAAGATTTCGCCGCCAGTCTCTCCCTGCTCGACGAAGTGATTCTGACGGAAATCTATCCCGCAAGAGAACAACCCATTCCGGGCGTGACGAGCCAACTCATCCTCGACGAGCTCCGACCGGGCATTCCCAAGCGTCTCGTCCAAAAGGAAGAACTTCCCGCCCTCGTTGAAAAAGAAGACTTCGACGTGCTGATGGTTCTCGGTGCCGGAGACGCCGACAACTATGTTCCCCAACTCAAGGAAATCTTGAGCAAAAAGTGATTCCTCGCGCGTATATATATAATAAGGAGTAGGGAACCCCTGTCCCCGTCGCGTAAGCGGCGGGTATCGCAGCCCCCGTTCCGACAAACTGTTTGAAAAACGATTCCGTTCGCCGCCCATGAAAACCCTGTTCAAACTTCTCCTGCTCTTCGGCGTGATTGTCTATCTCGTCTTTGCCTTCACCACCTTTTCCGGCAATGAAGACATGACCGCCTGCCGAAAGGTGAACTTCGTCATTGCAGACAGCGCCCACGCCGGCTTCATCACCACCGACGAGGCTGACCGAATCCTGAGAAAGTCCGGAGCCTATCCCATCGGACAAACCATGAGTCGCATCAACGGACAGGAAATTGAACAACTCTTGCTCAAAAACAGTTTCATCGAAAGTGCGCAATGCTACAAGTCGCCGAACGGAGTCCTCAACATTCTCATCGAACAACGCTTGCCCGTGATGAGAATCCTCGCCGACAACGGAGAAGACTACTACATTGACTCCCACGGTCACACCATGCAGCCGCAGGGCTACGTCGCCGACCTCGTCGTTGCCACCGGGAAAATTGACAAACGCTTTGCCCGGACCCGCCTCCTCGCGCTCGGCAGTTTCATCAAAAGCAATCCCTTTTGGTCAGACCAAATCGAACAGGTCTTCGTCGAACCGAACCACCACGTGCAACTCGTGCCGCGAGTCGGAGGACACATCATTCACTTCGGCAGCACTGACAGCATCGAAACGAAATTCCGCAACTTATACACTTTCTACCAAAAGGTGCTTCCCGACGTCGGCTGGAACAAATACGCTGAAATCTCCGTCGAAAACACCAGCCAGGTTGTCGGAAAAAAACAACACGCAAAGAAATAAGAAGAAATAATCGAAAAATCAAAAACCTCATAGCATGGCAGCAGAAGACAACTTCATTGTGGCAATCGAACTCGGGTCATCAAAGGTGACCGGAGTCGCCGGAAGAAAACAACCCGACGGAGCCATCCACATTCTTGCCTTTGCCCAAGAACCCTCCACTTCCTTCATCAGAAAAGGCAGAATCAACAACGTCAACAAAATGACGCAGTGTCTCATCAACATGAAGGAGAAACTGGAACAGAAACTCCAGAAAACCGTCAGCAGAGTTTACGTGGGCATCGGAGGAATGGGAATGCACACCGTCGCCAACCCCGTCATCAAAGATTTCGACTCGAAAATCGAAATCACACAAGAAATGGTGGACAGAATGGCTGACGAGAACCGCATCTCCGCCTCCACCGAAAGAGACATCCTCGAAGCCGTTCCGCAAGAGTACAGACTCGGAACGCAAAGCCAAACCGACCCCGTCGGCATCCTTGCCGAAAGCATCGAGTGCCGTTTCCTCAACATCGTCGCCAACACCTCGGTGAAAGAGGAAATCAAGAGTTGCTTCCGCAACGCCGGCATCAACATCGCCGACATGCCCATCACCTGTCTCGCACTCGCCGACGCCATGCTCTCGGAAGCGGAGAGACGTTCCGGCTGCGTCTTCGTCGATATGGGTTCCGAAACCACTTCGGTTGCCGTCTTCAAGAACAACATTCTTCGTCACCTTGCCGTCATTCCCCTCGGCGGAGCCAACGTCAACAAAGACATCATGTCGCTCCAAATCGAAGACGACGAAGCAGAAGAACTCAAACTAAAATATGGCTCCGCCTTCCAGGAAACCATCGAAGGCATGGCGCCCATCGCACTCCGAGACGGACGAACCGTCAGCTACGAAGAGTTCAGCGGACTCGTCGAGGCAAGAATGGAGGAGATTGTCCAAAACATCAACAATCAAATCTTGCTTTCAAAATATGAGAAGTCCCAACTCATCGGCGGTCTCGTCATCACCGGCGGCGCTTCCAACATGAGAGACCTCGACAAGGCGTTTCTCCGCGACACGGGCTTCGAAAAGATTCGCTTCGTCAGAAACCTCAGAATCGGTCTCCGCTCACCCGAATATCCTCGCTTCAACAAAGAAGGAGATTGCAACGCGGCACTCGCCATCCTCGACAAGGGAGAAACAAACTGCTGCGGCGGAGAACTCGGACAGTCCATTCCGCAAATGTTCGAGGAATACAAAGAACCGAAAGCCGCAGACACCGAAGCAGAACGTCTCGCTGCCGCTGAAGCCGAAGCCAAGGCTAAGGAAGACGCCGAAGCCAAGGCACGCGAGGAAGAAGAAGCCAAGGCTGCCGAAGAAGCAAGACTGGCTGAAGAAGAAGCAAAAAGAAAAGAAAAAGAAGAAAAAGCAAAACGCTGGCGCGAACGCTGGGGTAAAGTGAAGAAATTCTTTGACGGACTTACTAACGAAGATGCTTAAAAAGATATGGCTGACGATAAAGAACTCTTAATAGACATGGGCGTACCCTCCACCACTCCTTCCATCATCAAAGTCATCGGCGTGGGAGGCGGAGGCGGCAACGCCGTGAACCACATGTATCGCGAAGGAATCCACGACGTGAACTTCGTGGTTTGTAACACCGACAGCAAGGCGCTGGCTGACTCTCCCGTTCCCGTACGCCTTCAACTCGGAAAAGAAGGTCTCGGAGCAGGAAACCGTCCGGGAAGAGCACGCGAGGCGGCAGAAGAAAGCCTCGAAGAGATTCACAAAATGCTCGACGACGGAACCAAAATGGTCTTCATTACCGCCGGAATGGGCGGAGGAACCGGAACCGGTGCCGCTCCCGTCATTGCTCGTGAAGCGAAGAAAATGGGAATCCTCACCGTCGGAATCGTGACCATCCCCTTCCGCTTCGAAGGCATCAAGAAAATCGACCAGGCTCTCGACGGCGTCGAAGAAGTCTCCAAGCACGTCGATGCGCTCTTGGTCATCAACAACGAGCGACTCCGCGAAATCTATCCCGACCTCAACGTTCTCTCTGCCTTTGAAATGGCTGACAACACGCTGAGCATCGCCGCTCGCTCCATCGCTGAAATCATCACGATGCACGGCATCATCAACCTCGACTTCCGCGATGTCGGCACCGTGCTCAAAGACGGCGGCGTCGCCATCATGTCCACCGGCTACGGCGAGGGCGAAGGCCGCGTCAGCAAAGCCATCGAGGCTGCCCTCCATTCGCCGCTGCTGAACAACAACGACATCTTCAACTCCAAGAAGGTTCTCCTCGCCATTTCCTTCTGCGCAGAAAAGGAAGGCGACACGCTCATGATGGAAGAAATGAACGAAATCCACGAGTTCATGTCCAAATTCCACGCCGACGTGGAGACCAAGTGGGGACTCTCAGTCGATGCTTCGCTCGGAAAGAAAGTCAAAATCACCATCCTCGCCACCGGATTCGGCATCAGCAACGTGCCGGGCGTGCAGAGCAGAATTGACGCGGAGGCGGAGGCGCACCGACAGGAAATTGCGGAGAAGCAGGAAGAATATGAAGAAAGACGCGAAGGCTACTATGGCAACGACAAGAAGGGAACCATGCGCAAGCGTCCCAAGTTCTTCCTCTTCGACCTCGAAGACCTCGACAACGAGGAAATCATCTCTCTCGTCGAAGTCACTCCGACCTTCAAGCGAAGCAAAGAAACCTTGGCAGACATCAAGGCAAAAGCAACTGGAGCCATTCCCATGGAACTCGAAGCCACTGCCGAAGGACCTAACTCCACCGTCATCTCTTTCTGAATTGACGCATTGTTGAACCATACATTATTATATATAGCACCATGGATTTGTTTGAAAAAGTCAGCAAGGACATCATTGCTGCCATGAAAGCAAAAGACAAAGTCAGACTCGAAGCGCTGAGAAACGTCAAGAAATACTTCATCGAAGCCAAAACCGCCGCCGGTGCCAACGACACGCTCACCGACGACGTGGCGCTGAAGATTCTTTCCAAGCTCTCGAAGCAGGGACGCGACACGGCTGCGCTCTATCAGCAGCAGAACCGTCCCGACCTGGCAGAAGAAGAACTCGCACAGGCTCAAGTCATCGAAGAGTATCTTCCCAAGGCACTCACGCCGGAGGAACTTGAAGCCGAAGTGAAAGCCATCATCGCTGAAGTCGGCGCTTCTTCTCCCAAGGACATGGGAAAGGTCATGGGCGTCGCCAGCAAGAAACTCGCCGGACGCGCCGACGGCAAAGCCATCTCCTCCCTTGTCAAAGCATTGCTCGCTTGACAAACGTCAAAAGTTCGCTTGACCGAGAATCATATTTCACGCACTGCGGGGTTGCATCTCAGAACAAAGATGCAACCCCGCAACGTGTGAGAAAAGCAATGAAAAAAATTAGGCGTGCTCCGCTTCGAGGAAATGCCGGGCGGCGACGCAGAGTTCGTCATACCATTCCGCGCCGAAACGTTCGATGAGCGGTTCGCGAAGAAATTCGTAGATGCGGAGATTCAGTTCTCGCCCTTTGCTGATGGCGTCGCGGCAGACCGCCCAGCGATGATATTGCAAACCGACTTGACCGTTCTTGAAACGTTTCTCGCGAATGGGGTAGAGCGCACAGGAAATTGGCTTGCGCCACGAAGTTTTCCCCTCGCGGAATGCCTTGTCTGCCGCACAGAAACAGCAACCTTCGGAATCGTAGCACGTGAAGACGCAGTCCCTGCCATCCACAATGCTCGTGACGAGGTCGCCGTCGGCATCAGTGCAAGCCACGCCTTGACGGTCAATCATCGACTGCGCCTTCGCGCTCAGGTCGTGCCAAACATCGTCCAACACGTTTTCCATCTCCGCCACCTCTTCCAAAGCGAGCGGAGCACCGCTGTCGCCTTCGACGCAGCAAATGCCCTTGCACTTTTCCAGGTCGCAGCAAAAAAACTCGGTGATGATTTCGGAAGTGAGAATCACCTCCCCAATTTGAAGAATCATAGAGAATCGAAAAGGGTGTTACCAGTTGATGGGAAGAATGCCGTGGGCAATGAGATAGTCGTTGCAGCGGCTGAAGTGGTGGTTGCCAAAGAAACCGTGGTAGGCGGAAAGCGGGGAGGGATGCGCCGAGCAAAGCACGAGGTGGCGCTCGCGGTCAATCACGCGCCCCTTCTTCTGAGCGCTCGCTCCCCAAAGAATGAAGACGAGATGCTCGCGGGAGGCATTCAGCCGCGCAATGACGGCATCCGTGAACGTCTCCCAACCGTGGTTCTGATGGGATGCCGCTTGGTGCGCCCGCACCGTCAGCGTGGCGTTCAGAAGCAAAACTCCCTGTTCCGCCCATCGCCGCAGGCTGCCGTGCGACGGTTGAGGACGCCCCGTGTCGGCTTCAATTTCGTTAAAGATATTGACCAGCGACGGCGGCAGCTTCACACCCTCTTTGACGGAAAAGCACAAACCTTCTGCCTGTCCTTCGCCGTGATAGGGGTCCTGCCCGATGATGACCACCTTCACTTTGTCAAAGGGACAGAGATTGAAGGCGTTGAAAATCTCGTTGCCGGGCGGAAAGCAAGGTCCTTGACGATATTCTTCTCGGACGAAATCAGTCAGCGTTTTGAAATAAGGTGCATCGAACTCTGCTTGCAGTTCGTGCTCCCAAGATGGGTCAATCTTCACTTTCATGTTTGCAAAAGTACATCTTCACGGCTACTTATGTGCCCTTCTCGCTCAAAAAACGGAAATTTGATTGCAAAAAACGTTTTGTCCGCAGACCGGGAGCAAGACTCCCACGCTTTGGGAGTTCGCCTCCCACGCCTTGGGAGTTCGCCTCCCACGCCTTGGG
>JBJEAG010000254.1:0-1821 GCA_051868855.1 Alloprevotella sp.
CGGCTCATGTACTGCTGTTCTATCTTGTCCTTCCTCGCTTCGGCGTTCGCAGCAATCTGAGACGTGGCGTCGGCGATTGTCTGATTGCTGGCTGCCTTCGCCGCTGCCACACTCTCGTCCGTTCCGCCGCTGACGGCTGCCGTTCCTGCTGCGGCGGCGTTGCGGTCGCGCAGCGTCTGCTCCGTTCGCGTCAAGATGCGCTGAGCGTCGGCACGCTGCGTGGCGTCCTCGTTCATCCGTCGGTCATACCAATTCTGATTCTTGATTTTCTGCTCCTGCAGCATTTTCTTGCGCTTCTTTGCGGCGCGACTACCTGTGATTCCGCCAAAAATACTACCTGCGGCTCCAACGACGCCGCCAATGATACTTCCAATCATTTTTTTCTATATTTAAAATTGCGCGGCAATGATAAACATTTATATTTGCACCTGCATTTTATGTTTTGTTTTATGGCGAAAGGACGTAAGACGGGAGGACGCAAAGCCGGAACTCCAAATAAAGACAACCCGCTGAAAGGGTACATCAAAGCGCACTCGCTGGCATACTTCGAGCCGCGCGAGAGAAAAGTGGACGGGAAAATACAACTCGTATCGGATTTTGAATTGGACTTGGCGATGCTAAAAGAGGAAGACCGCGTGAACGCAGAAATCCGCCTGCTGGAGTTTCATCAACCGAAGATGAAGGCAATGGACTTGAACCTTGAAGCGAACATGGCAGTCCGCACCATCGAAGACCGCCTCGCCGCGCTCAGCGAAGGCGAAGACGAGGATGACGAAGAAGAAAACTAATCATCTACAAAATCTATATATAGATACACAACAATAGAAATATTCTATACATATCCATATACATGTTTACTATCCTTGGGCAGGCGGTTCGTGAGAATAGCCTGCTTTTTAATGCCATCAAGAAGAAAAACACTTAATTATATGCTCTTCGACACTTTTTTATGAAAAATCTTGATAAAAGTACACGTTTATCAAGATTAATGCTTATATTTGCACCATCAAACAAACAAATCCACAACCTCAGCCCTACGGCAGCACGGTCAAGCCGAGAGATATGACTAAAAAAGAAGCAATTGAGAGAATCGAAGCAATGCACGGATGCGACACTTGCATGTATTCATGCGACAACAAAGGCAATAACGGGTGGTACAGAAGCGTATTCGTTGATTTTCTCTTGGATAGCCTTGAAGATGAAGGCTGGAAACTTGCCGATTTTTCTCCCATCACGAATGAAGATATTGACGTTGAAATATGGTGCCAGGAATTCACTCAAGACCTCATCGAAGAGACACGTCAAGGAATCGAAAGAGGCGAATACTCTATCGCCACCTTCACAAACGAAGAACTCGGTACGAAAAGGATCCTTGTATCGGAATGAAAAAAGCGGGAGCAACCGCTCCCGCTTCTCCCGGAAACTCCGGGCATCTACAATAGTAGAATTTTGTTTAAATCCACAATCTCGGAAGAGATTGACGCCGCAAAGATACAACAACAATCCTACATCTACATCAAACCACATTATTAATTTTATTTAAATGCAAACAATTATGAAAACTAACAATTATCTAATCAAAGCAGACGAAGTCAAGACTCTCAGCCATTTCGCTGACTATCTGAACGAAAGAAAAGACGAAGAATGGGATGACGAATGCTGGTCTATAATGGAGCGAAACGGTTGGACTGACGCCGACAACACGAACGATATCTGCTACTCCGACACCGAAGTCCTCACGTCGAATGACAACGGAGAATATGAGGTTGTCCCCAGACACGGCTGCTATCATGTGTTCGTAGAGGTTCATAACGTCGAAGG
>JBJEAG010000255.1:0-8556 GCA_051868855.1 Alloprevotella sp.
TTGATTTGCAGTTGCGGGATTGCCATGCGTCGCAGCAGGTCAAGCGCATTTTGCGCCGCCCGCTTTTGGTCGGCAGAAGGGATGTAGGTGGTGGCGGCGGAAGATGTGCGCTGCATTTGTGCTTCCACCACCGCCTCGCCGAGCACGGCGGTCTTCGAAGTGTCCGTTCTTGCGGTGTCAATTCTTGTGGTGATTGTTTTTGTGGTGATTGTTCTTGCGGTGTCGGTCTTGGCAGTGATAGTTTTGGCGGTGATAGTTCTTGCGGTGTTGATTCTTGCGGCGATAGTTTGTTCTGTCTTCGCCACTGCCGTCAAAGCAAGCATGACGCCGCATGCCGGAAGCAGCGCTTGCTTCCACACGTTTGAGTTCAGTTGAGTCCGGTCCATATACTATATTATATAATAAGGAGTGTTTTGTGAGAAAAAGGCATCTTCTGTTTCAGCCCGCTAAATACATAACACGCAAGACACCGCATCCGCCACAAAAAACCGCAGCTTTCTTCGTTTGAGGAGAGTGATTAATGCTTTTAATTGAAATATTTCTACTATTCTCGCCTCTTTAATAGAAATATTACTACATTTGCATGGTCAGACAAAGTAACAATGAAGTATAAAGAGTTTCACAATAAGATAAAGAAGGCTGGCTGGAAATTCAGTCACGCGACAGGAAGCCATTACTTTTACACGAAAGATGGCAAACTTTCGAAACCTGTTCCGTTTCACGGGTCAAAAGAAATCCCTGAACCTCTGAGAAAGTGTATAGCAAGAGATATGGGACTTTGAAAGGAAAGTCTTCTCTATTTTGACGATAAAATATAAATCACGATGAAGAAATTAGTTGTAAACATTTGTGCAAGCAAAGACAGTTTCGGAGCCTATTCCGTAGAAGGAGAAGGCATATATGGTGCCGGCAGCAACATTAAAGACTGCCAAAATGATGTTTTGAAATCTATTGAAGAAATAAAACAAACGCAGCCTTCCGATGAGTGGCCCGCCATTCTCAAAGAGGATTATGAGATTGAGTGGCACTACGATGTGCAAAGTCTGTTGCTGCATTACGGAGCGCTCATGTCTCTTTCCGGACTTGAACGAATCACCGGCATTCATCAGAAACAACTGTGGGCTTACATGAACGGGCGCTCAAACCCACGAAAACGGCAGGTGGAGAAAATTGAGAATACCATTTGCTCTTTTGGGAATGAACTCTCCAGAATCCGCCTCATGAAATAGGACTGTATCACTTGCTTTATAAAAAAACTTTGGAAAGCCCACTTGCTTGGACTTTCCAAAGTTTTTTGATGTTTACAAAGTGCTCTGTAAACAAAAAGTGATCCCGTTGGGATTCAAACCCAAGACCTTCAGAACCGGAATCTGACGCTCTATTCAGCTAAGCTACGGGACCAATGAAGGTTTGTGTTGCGGCGACAGGAATCAAGGAGCAACAGCGAAGAGGAGGCTGAATGACTGCTCTGCCTGCTGCAAACGCGGAGCAAAATTAGGCAAATGCACGTAATCTGCCAAGCGAATGCCCATAAAAGACCAATTTCACGGCGAAGAACTGCGCTCAGTGCGCATCTTTTTGTAACTTCGCGTCATCTAACTGCGAATTTTCCTTCATTTTGGAAAGATTTCCGCCGTTTCGACGTTCAAAATGCAGCTTTTGTCGCGCCCCCCCCTCACAAGTCGTCACGACAACCTTCTTCAGACACAACAGACTCTAAACAACCATACCACACAAAAACAATACGGTCATGAAGAACTTTATTTTTATCTCACCGCACTTCCCACACACTTACTGGGAATTTTGCAAGCGACTGAAACAAAACGGAGTGAGAGTCTTGGGCATCGCTGATGCACCCTACGAAAGTCTCAGCCTGGAACTTCGTCAGAACTTGACGGAATACTATCGTGTGACGAACATGGAGGACTACGACCAGATGTATCGCGGCGTTGCCTACTTCGCCTTCCGCTACGGCAAGATTGACTGGATTGAATCGAACAACGAATATTGGCTCGAGCAGGATGCACGCCTCCGCACCGACTTCAACGTCACCACCGGTTTGCAGACCGACGGCATACAAGCCATCAAACGTAAGTCGGAAATGAAGAAGCACTATGCCGAAGGCGGCATCCCGACAGCACGACAACTGAAAGGCATGGAAGGACTCGAGGCAGCACGCAAGTTTGCTGCCCAAACCGGCTTCCCCCTCATCGCTAAACCCGACATAGGTGTCGGCGCCGGAGAGACGCATAAACTCCACGACGAGCAGGAACTGGAGAACTTCTTCCTCCACACGCCCAACGCCGCAGCCTACGTCCTCGAGGAGTTCATCACGGGCGACATCTGCTCCTATGACGCCGTCATCGACAGCCACGGCAACCCCATCTTTGAATCCATGACTTCCTGGCCGCCGTCCATCATGGACATCGTGAACAAAGGTCTGGAACTCACCTATCACGTGGAACCCTATATCCACGAAGCATTGCGCGACATCGGACGCCGCACGGTGAACGCCTTCCGCGTCAAAAGCCGTTTCGTTCATCTGGAGTTCTTCCGTCTGGACCGTTCCCGCCCGGGGCTGGGTGAGGCAGGCGACTTCGTGGCACTGGAAGTGAACATGCGCCCTGCCGGAGGCTACACGCCGGACATGATGAACTATGCCCATTCCACTGACGTCTATAAAATCTGGGCAGACATGGTGGCTTTCGACGAATGCCGCACGCCGCAGTTTGAACAGCAATATTGCGCCTACGCCTCCCGTCGCAACGGAAAGGAATACGTGCACAGCCACGAGGAGGTGCTCGAACGCTACGGAGACGCCATTGTCATGCACGAACCCCTGCCGGAAATCTTCTCCGCCGCCATGGGAAACTATATGTACACCGCCAAATTCCACTCCAAAGAGGAGGTGGAAGAATTTACTCATTTTGTAGAAGAATCTAAATGACTCCAGACTATCACAAACACTACAGCAAGTCGCTCGAACGCGACATGGAATACAAAGTTTACGGCAAGCAGGGACATCCCGTGCTGGTCTTCCCCTCGCAGGACGGGCGTTTCTACGACTGGGAAGATTTTGGCATGGTGGGCGAACTGACACCGCTGATTGACGAAGGACGCATCCGCCTGATTTGCGTCGATGGCATTGACACGGAGACCTGGTCGCAAAGCGGCGGCGACGAACACGCCCGCATCATTCGTCACGAACAGTGGTTTCACTATGTCACCGACGAACTCATGCCCGCTGTCCGTCTCAGTGCTGACGAGAAGTTCTGGGTCACGGGTTGCTCCATGGGCGGTTACCACGCCGCCAACTTCTTCTTCCGCCGCCCTGATTTGTTCGACACGTTGCTCTCTCTGAGCGGTCTCTACGGCGCCGGCTTCTTCTTCCCGAACTATCATGACCCGCTGATCTATGACAACTCCCCGCTGGACTTCCTCCGCGGCATGCCGAAGGACCATCCCTACATGAAGGCATATCGTGAACGCCGCATCGTCCTCTGCGTCGGACAAGGCGCCTGGGAAGGCGAACTCTTGGCGGACACGAAAGCACTGCACGCCGTGCTGCGCGAGAAAGAAGTGCCCGCCTGGGTGGACTACTGGGGACACGACGTCTCCCACGACTGGGTGTGGTGGCGCCGCCAAGTGACCTATTTCATGAAAAAACTGACGGAATAAATTACGAGAATAAAAAAGAGGTGACGCGGGTTGCGCCACCTCTTTTCGGTTTTGACCGATAAAACGTTTTTTGGGGGTGAGTTCGCGGCCTCGACGTCGTCAGACTCTGACGGCTTCGGTGACGTGCTCAATTTGCATGAGCTCGTTGCAAACGGTGGTCACGTCGGCGGTGTCGAAGACGGAGATAATCATCTGACCCTCGAAGATGCCGTCGTTGGTGTCGAGCGTGATGCGCTTCACCGTGAAGCGGGAGAGGCGTTGGAGCACGTCGGCAATGGCGTGGAGCACGCCCTGCGCATCCACTCCGCGCAGACGGATGGCGACGTCGAAGAGGCGGCTCTTGTGGGTGTCCCAGCGACAGGCGACGAGGTTGTTGCCATAGCGCGTCTTGTGGCGCACGGCATTGGGGCAACTGCGCTGATGGATTTCGAGCGTGTTGTCGGCGGTGATGCAGCCCACGACATCGTCGCCCGGAATCGGGTGGCAGCAGTCCGCCATGGTGCATTTCTCCAGCGTCGCTTCGTCGAGGGTGAGCGTCTGCTTGCGGTTGATGTTCTTGACGAAGTCTGCCGTGGAGACGGACTCGTCGGCGGTCTGCGTGGCTGTGGTCGCCTTTGTCTTGAAGGGCAGGAAGCGGCGCCAGCCTTTTTTGTGCTCGCGTCCTTTCAGCACGTCGTTCAGCGTGTCGTCGAGCGTGAAGCGACCATCGCCGATGCCGACAAAGAGCGACTCGTTGTCCGGTTGTCCGAAGTGGAGACGCAGTGTGGCGATGTGTTGTTCGGTGACGTCGTAGCCCGCCTGAGTGAGGAACTGGCGGAGTTTGTCCTCGCCCTCCTTCTGTCGAGCTCGTTTTTCGCGGCGCAGAATCGCCTGCACCTTGTTGCGAGCCTTGGCGGTGGTGACATAGTTCAGCCATTCGGGAGTGGCGTGGCGCGTTTGCGAGGTGAGAATCTCGACTTGGTCGCCGCTCTTGAGTTCGTGGCTGAGCGGCACGAGGCGGTGGTTCACCTTTGCGCCGAAGCAGTGGGCACCGAGGACGGAGTGGATGTTGAAGGCAAAGTCCAAAACGGTGGCACCGCGCGGCATGGTCTTGAGTTCGCCTTTGGGCGTGAAGACCATGATTTCCGAACTGTAGAGGTTGAGTTTGATGTTGTCCAGCAGGTCGAGTGTGTCGGGCTGCGGGTCGTCGAGAATCTCCTTGATGGAGTTCAGCCAGCGGTCGAGTTCGTTCTCGTCGTAGGCAGCATTTTGGTCCTTATATTTCCAGTGTGCCGCGAAGCCGACTTCCGCGATGTCATCCATGCGGTCGGAGCGGATTTGCACTTCAATCCATTTTCCCTGTTTCGACATGAAAGTGTTGTGGAGTGCCTGATAGCCGTTGGTTTTCGGGTTGGAAAGCCAGTCGCGGAAGCGGGTGGGGTGAGGCTTATAAATCTCCGTCAGTGCGGAGTAGATGCGGAAGCATTCGTCCTTCTCCTTGTTGCGGTCGGCGGGGACGTAGATGATGCGGATGGCGAGGATGTCGAACACCTCCTCGAAGGGGATGTGTTTGTTCTGCATCTTCATCCAGATGGAGTAGGGGCTCTTGATGCGCGCCTTGATGGTGTAGTTCACGCCCATGGCATCCAGCCTTTCGCGGATGGCAGGCGTGAATCCCTCGATGGTTTTGTCGCGCATGTCCTTGGAGTCCTCGAGTTTTTGGAGGATGTCGGCGTAGGCTTCGGGGTGCTCATAGCGGAAACTGAGGTCTTCGAGTTCCGTCTTAATCTTGTTGAGTCCGAGGCGGTCGGCGATGGGTGCGAAGATGTAGAGGGTCTCTCCTGCGATTTTATATTGTTTCGACGGCAACATGCTGGAGAGGGTTCGCATGTTGTGGAGACGGTCTGAGATTTTGACGAGGATGACGCGGATGTCGTCGCTCATCGTGAGCAACAGTTTCTTGAAGGTTTCTGCTTGGAGGGAGGCACGTTCGCCGAAGATGCCGCCGGAGATTTTGGTGACGCCCTCGACGATGTTGGCGACTTTTCTGCCGAAGAGGTTGCAGAGGTCCTCGTTTGTGTAGTCCGTGTCCTCTTCCACGTCGTGGAGGAGTGCGGCACAGATGGTGGTGGAGCCGAGTCCGATTTCTCCGCAGGCGATTTGTGCCACGGCGATGGGGTGGAGGATATAGGGTTCTCCGCTGCGTCGGCGCACGCCTTTGTGTGCCTGTTTCGCGAAGTTGAAGGCTTTGGTGATGATGTCGGTTTTGCGTCGGTGGTTGGACGCGAGGTAGGTGTCAAGCAGTCGTTGGAAGGCGGCTTGTATCATTTCCTCGTCTTGCTGTTCGCGGGAGACGAGAGGAGCGGCGGGGGAGGTGGTGTCTGACATAGGCAATGGAAGTTAGGCTTTGGCTTTGGCGTTAGCTTTGGCTTTGGCTTTAGCTTTGGCGAATTTGTGCGACGAAGCAAAAATAGGAAAAAGCGACCGAACGAACATAAAAAGTTGTTATGTTTTCGGTCGCTTTGTGGTGAATATTTCTTTCAGCGGTCTCAGAGTCGCTGCATCATTTCACTCGGATTTTCTTTCCGGCGCGGATGTTGCTGCCTTTGATTCCGTTGAGTTTGCGGAGTTTTTCGACGGTGGTGCCGTTGCGTTTGGCGATGTCGATGAGGGTGTCGCCGTTCTTGATGGTGACGCTGGAACTGCGCGATTTCTTGGATTTCTTCGACTTGGAATGCTTGCTCGAGCGTGACGATTTCTGGCTGCTTCGCGTGGTGGTTGTGGGTCGCGTCACGGCGGGTTGTTCGGGTGTCACTTCGATGCGGCGGGTGAAGAGTTCCTCGGCGCGGTAGTTGTAGATGCTGTCGCCGAGGTCGATGAAGGTGGCAATCTTCTCGGAGGGCAGGCATAGCGACATGGGCTCGGAGACGCCGGGAATGATGTCGGTGCGATATTGCGGGTTCAGAGCGTGGAGCGCCTCTTTGTCGATGCCGCAGAGTTCAGCCACTTGAGTGAAGTGGAGGTTGCGGCTGACCATGATGGTGTCCGTCGTCATTGGGTGCATCGTCTTCATGGGACAGATGTTGTGCTCGCAATAGTAGTTCATGATGTAGTTTGCAGCGATGAAGGCGGGGACATATCCTCTCGTCTCGGCGGGGAGGTAAGGATAGATTGTCCAATAGTCCTTCACGCCCCCGGCGCGGTGAATGGCTTTGTTGACGTTGCCCGGTCCGCAGTTGTAGGCGGCGATGACGAGGTTCCAGTCGCCGAAGATGGCGTAGAGGTCTTTGAGGAAACGTGCGGCAGCCCAAGTGGCTTTGTAGGGGTGGCAGCGTTCGTCGACGAGGCTGTTCACCTTCAGGTCATAGCGTTTCGCCGTGGCGAGCATGAACTGCCAGAGACCGACGGCGCCCGCCTTGCTCTTGGCGGTGGGATCGAGGGCGGACTCGATGAAGGGAAGATATTTCAACTCCAAGGGCAGTCCGTAGTGGTCGAGGGCTTCTTCAAAGAGAGGCACGTAGAAGTTTCCGGCTCCGAGCATGTAGGAAACGCTGCGGCGAAGGCGTCCGCTGTAGCGGTCAATGAACTTCTGCACCACGTCGTTGTAGGGCATCTCCATGACGACGGGGAGACGGTGGAGACGGTCGCGATATTCCTCGGGAGTGAAGAGCGGATTGACGTCGGGATCGACGCAGGTGGTGTCGGGGAAGAGATATTTCTTCGCCATCCACTCAGAGAGGAGGGAGTCGCATTCCAAGACCATGCCTTCGGGCAGGTCAATCACTTCTTCGACGCCGCTGCGGGCGTTGTGGACAGTGATTTCACTTTTTTCGTCAACCTGGGCGGACAGCGGCGCTGCCAGCAGTGCAAGTACCAGGGCGTAAATTTTTCTCATATACAATATATATAATATATGGGTATGGGTTTATGATTTCTGCTTTGGGGGTGCGGAACGAAAGCAAGTCCGCGGCGGCGCATCAGAAGTTCAGACTGCATCCGACGCCGTAGGCGGTGGAGGAGCGTGAACCGAAGGTGGGGCTGCTGCCCAGGACGGTGGGCGCGATGCGCATGGAGAGGTCGGGGGTGATGTCGAAGGCGGAGAGTTGCGCATCGACGTAGGCGTCAATCACCGAGAGGATATAGACCCCGACGAAGCAGAAGGCGCTGAGGTCGCGGTAGCGGCGATAGAAGTCCTTCTTGCGTTTGAAAACGTTTTTGAACTGTTCCTCCTTGCCGGTGATGTCATAGCGCGGCGGGAGCATGTCCAGATAGGAGCAGGTGCGCGGGTCATCGTCCATGATGTCAAGATAGGCTTGCGAGTAGTCGCGATACATCTGCTGGTTCCACATCAAGGCGTAGGCGCAACCGAGGAAGCCGCCGTAGATGATGGGGAGTTTCCAATATTTTCGGTTGTAAATCTGTCCCGCGCCGGGAAGAATCAGCGAGAGCCAGAGGGCACGCTTGGGGTCGGGGACGAATTTCGGTTTGACGGGCGGGACGGCGGCAAACTTACTGACCGAGTCTGTCACCGCACGCAGTCTCGCCGTATCGACCGGCGCGGTCAGCAAACTGTCCGCGCGGGCGGAGGAGAGGGAGTCGGCAAGGAGCACGGGGCGATAGGTCGTCGTGTCTCGCGCCAAGTCCTGCGGTCCTTTGACGGTGTCGTTGTTCTCACCGACCATTCTGACCGAAAGAACCGAGGCGAGCGGAGTCGCCGCGGTTTCGGTGGTGCTGCGTGTCGTCCGTCCGCAGAGCGGCGCGGCGGCAATGCAGGCGAGGCAGCACAAGATGAGCCGGTTGAGAAACTTTCTCACGTTTTTTCTTTGTTACGGGTTGTTTGACCGTTGCTTTCGGAAACTCTTGGCGTCAGCCTTTCGTAAACTCTTGGCGTCAGCCTTT
>JBJEAG010000256.1:0-8522 GCA_051868855.1 Alloprevotella sp.
GCGCCGTAACGATGGAAAGGTGTGCACCGTAACGATGCACACCAACGGGAATAGCGGACAGGAACGACAAATCGGCGGAAAGAAACGTTGCCACGCCGTTCGCGAATGATGTTTTTACTGCTGGTTGGTAATTTGTCCCTCAAATGTTTTACGTATAAAAAGGACGCGATGACGGCGCTATAGGAGGTGCAGTGTCCCACTGCACACAGTCACCGTTTCATTAACGACCGCGTGCCGGCAACTTTCCGACCGTAACCACGTGCAGGGCGGACGCGATGAATCGCGTCCCTACTCGCAACCATTTTTTTGAGTAGAATTTTGTAGGTAAATGATTGGAAAACAAATGCTTTCAAAAACGGGCGGCATGTAGGGACGCGATTCATCGCGTCCGCGCCAACGATTGCAACAATTACCGAGTTGATGCTCGCAAGTGGCTGGGTGACGTGAGACACGTCACCTCCTATTTTTGCATTGCAAACGCGATCATCGCGTCCGCGCCACCGTGGGACAACATCTAAGCATTTTACCGGACAGCAATAATACTTTCTTCTATAACCCTTGTGCTTATCTTTTGTTTATCGCCTTGAAGAGTTTGTGGGGTTCAGGCTTCCTCCGTGTAGTGCTCGAAGAGGAAGTCGTGGTAGGGATATTTCTGGACGTGCAGTTCTTTGACGCGTTCGTAGAGCAGTTGCTTGAGTTCGTCGATGTGCATTTTCTGACGGGCGGAGATGAAGATGGCATCGCGTCCGAGGCGCGCCATCCACGTGGACTGCAAATCCGGGAGAGAAAGGTTCTCGCGGGTGGCAGGCGTCAGGTCATCGGCATCCTTCTCCGTCCAAGTGTAGGCATCCATCTTGTTGAAGACGAGCAGTTGCGGTTTGTTGCTGCAGCCGAGGTCGTGGAGCGTGGCATTGACCACCTCAATCTGCTCCTCGAAGTCCGGGTGCGAGACGTCCACCACGTGAACCAGCAGGTCCGCTTCGCGCACCTCGTCGAGTGTGCTTTTGAACGAATCGACGAGGTCGGTGGGCAGTTTGCGGATGAAACCCACGGTGTCGGCAAGGAGGAAGGGAAGGTTGTCGATGATGACCTTGCGCACGGTGGTGTCAAGCGTGGCGAAGAGTTTGTTCTCGGCAAAGACCTCCGATTTCGCCAGCAGGTTGATGAGGGTGGACTTCCCGACGTTGGTGTAGCCGACGAGTGCCACGCGGATGAGTCGTCCGCGGTTTTTGCGCTGCGTGGTTTTCTGTCGGTCGATGTCGGCGAGGCGTTGTTTGAGGAGCGCCATTCGGTTGAGAATGATTCGACGGTCCATTTCCAACTGCGTTTCGCCCGGTCCGCGCAGTCCGACGGAGCCTTTTCCGCCGCCCGAGCCGGAGCCGCCGCCCTGTCGTTCGAGGTGAGTCCAGAGGCGTTGGAGACGCGGGAGCATGTAGCGATACTGCGCCAGTTCCACCTGCGTCTTGGCGTTGGCGGTTTGGGCTCGCATGGCGAAGATGTCAAGAATGAGGCTCGTGCGGTCCAGAATCTTCACGCCGAGTTCTTTTTCGATGTTGCGGAGTTGCTTGGCGGAGAGTTCGTCGTCGAAAATCACCATGCCCACCTCGCGCTCCGCCTCTTCTTCGGCGAGGATGTAGGCGCGGATTTCCTCGAGTTTGCCTTTTCCGACGTAGGTCACGGAACTCGGACCGTCCAAGCGTTGCGTGAAACGTTTGACGGTCTCGGCGCCGGCGGTCTCGGCGAGGAACTCCAGTTCGTCGAGATATTCGTTGGTCTTGCGTTCGCTTTGTTCTTTGGTGATGAGGCCGACCAGAATGGCGGTTTCCGCCTTGACCTCAGTTTTGATGAATTCTTTCATGAGAGAAATGGAGAGTGCAAATGAAGTGTTCCTATATTTCCATTCTCTTTCGGAGCAGTACCCAAAGCACGGCGGGCACGCCGAAGAGGGGAGTGATGGCGGCGAGCGGGAAGGTGCCGCGTTCGCCGGGAAGATGAGAGAGCATGAGTGCCAGCAGGGCTACGTTGGCGCCCCAAAGCAGGGTGGCGGGGAGCAGGCGGCGGTGGCTGCCGCTGCGCAGACTGAGGCGCGCCAAGTGCGGAACCGCCATGCCGATGAACGAGATGGGACCGCAGAGCGACGTCGTCACTGCCACGAGGAAACCGCCGAGGAGCAGGAGCAGCGTGCGGGAACGGCGCACCCGTATTCCCAAATTGCGGGCATAGTCGTCGCCGAGGAGCAGGGCGTCGAGGGCGGGAACGAAGGGCAGCAGGGCGAACAGGGCGAGCAGAATCAGCGCGGCGAAGAGCGGGAGAATGTCCAGCCCGACGTTGGCAAACGAACCGAAACCCCAGACGATGAACTGTTGCAAACCGTCGGCGGCGGCATAGAAACTGAGCAGACTGACGAGGGCGGAGACGGCAAAACTAATCATCACGCCGACGATGAGCAGACCGAGCGTGCCGTGGACCACGCGGCTGCAAAGCGCCAGCAGCAGGATGACGCCACACGCGCCGAGGAAGGCGGAGAAGACGGTCAGACAGAGACCGCCGGCGCTCAGTACGCCGAGGCTGAAACTCCCGCCGAAGAGCAGGAAGGAGACGGCGGCGCCGAGCGATGCTCCGCTGTGGATGCCGAGCAGCGAGGGGTCAGCCAGCGGATTGGCGAAGAGCGTTTGCAGCACGAGTCCCACGGCGGAGAGCGCCATGCCCGCCAAGAGCGCCGTGACCGTCTGCGGCAGCCGACTCTCCCACACGATGAAACGCAACGTCTCATCGTCCTCTCCCCACAGCGCCGACCAGACTTCGGCGGGACTGAGGGAGACGCTGCCGAAGAGCAGGCTCAGCGGCAGCAGGAGCAAAAGGAGCAGGAACAGTCGGAGCATGGGTTCAAAGAGGATGATAGTAGCGGTTCGGAGCGGCGGGCAGGAGACCGGGGTGGAAGATGCGGATGAGTTCGCTCAGCAGCAGGTGCGGGAAGAACGGCGTTTCTTCGTAGAACGGCACTTGCAGGCTGTTGCAACTCCAAATCCGGCGTTCCTGCCAGGCGCGGAAGCGGCGGAAACGGTTGTCGTCGCGAAGGAGAGATTCGTAGGTCAGCGTCGCCGCGCTCCCATATTTCACCAACCAAAAATCGGCACGGGCGGCGCGGGCATAGACCGTCTCGAAGTCCAAGGGCAGAGAACCGCTCTCGGGGCGGTCGCTCCAGAGATAGTCGGCGCCGGCATCGGTGAGATACTGCCCCATGGTGCTCTGTCCGCCGGGTTCGTACCACGTGCCCGAAAGCGGCAGGTCGCAAAAGACGGTGGGGCGCGGCGCGTTGTGGGTTTTCACCTTGCGGCAGAGGTCTTCGTATTCCCTCTTCACCTCACGGAAGAGGCTGTCGGCGCGGTCGGCGCAACCGAAGAGTCGTCCGTAGAACCGCATCCACTCGGCGCGAGCGAGGGGCGAGACCTCCATGTAGTCCGCACATTGGATGAGCGGGATGCCGAGCCGCGCAAGGCTGTTTTGTCCCGCGTTCTCCATGGGGGAGAGGAAGAGCGCGTCGGCACCGGTGTGTTTGATGCGCTCGGCGTCGGGGCTGACGGAACTGCCGACGTCGGCGACCTTACCGCTTCGGAGCAGTTGTCGGATGTCGGGGCTGACGACGTAGGCTGTGTCAGTCATGCCGGCGATGGCGTCGGCGGCACCGAGGCGCAGGAGCAGGGCGGCGTGGACCGAGGAGGTGAGCACGGCACGGCGCAGCGGTGTGCGGATGACGGTGCCCTGCGGGAGTTGGTCGGCAGGGACGGCGAGGGTGTCCGGCACGAGGACGTAGGTGGCAAGCCTCTTCTCTTTCGCCCACGGGTCGGCGATGACCGCAATGCTGACGCCGCCGCTGTCGCGCAGAGAGAGCAGAGAGGCGTCCTTCTTCTCTTCAACTCCGCCACTGCGTTGGCAGGAGCTGAAGAGAAGGGTCAAAGAGGTCAAAAGGAGGGCGGCGAAAAAAAACTTTTGAGAAACTTGTCGAGTCAAGGGGAGGGGGTTGAGGGGTTGAGGATTGAAGTGAACCCGCCGACAAAATCGGCGGGAACGGGGGCTGAGAAAATGCCGTTGCGAGGTCGCTTTTGCTTGAAGCGTGGCAAGATGCTTAGCAGGTAGGGACGCGATTCATCGCGTCCTCGCCACCGTTCTCATCAGTTGCGGTGTTGAAACTCCGCCGCAGGCGGGTCGCTTTTGCTTGAAGCGTGGCACACGCTTCAAGCAGAGAGAAGGGCGGATGCAAACACGGTCGGGGAGCGCCAAGCGGCAAGGGGCGGGACCACCCGCCCCGACGAGCGAAAGCCGACGAGCGATTCGCCGCCCCTTCATACCGTGATTTCGCCGGCGATGTCAGTGTTCATGAGTCGTACGATTTCGTTGTGAGCGTAGTCATGTCCGAGGAGGAACATCAGTTTTGTCAGCACACTCTCCATCGTACTGTCGTAGCCATTCACCACTCCCGCTTGCAGGAGTTGCAGTCCCGTGCCGTAGCGGTGCATCTCCACCGACCCTTTGTAGCATTGCGTCACGTTCACCACGATGACGCCGCGGTCGATGAGGGCGCGGAGCTTGTCCATGAACCACGGTTTCTGGGGCGCATTGCCCGAGCCAAACGTTTTGAGAATCACCGCCCGCAGTCCCCGCACGGCGAAGCAAGCGTCCACCACCTCCGGACGGATGCCCGGGAAGAGCGTCAGAATCATCACGTTGTTGTCCAGCAGGAAGTGCGGTTTGAAGACCTCTCCCGGTTTCGGGCGGCGGATGAGGTGCTCCTCATATTTAATATGTATGCCGGCGTGCGCCAACGACGGGAGGTTGAACGAACGGAAAGCGTTGAATCCCTCCGCGTTGATTTTCGTCGTGCGGTTGCCGCGCATCAGTCTGTTCTCGAAGAAGATGCAGACCTCCGGCACCATGGGACGTCCGCGGCTGTCGGTGGCGGCGGCGATTTCGATGCTCGTCAGAAGGTTCTCCTTTCCGTCGGTGCGGAGACGTCCGATGGGAAGTTGCGAACCCGTGATGATGACCGGCTTGCCGAGATTCTGGAGCATGAAACTCAGCGCACTGGCGGTGTAAGCCATTGTGTCCGTGCCGTGGAGCAGCACGAAACCGTCATAGTTCTGATAGTGGTCGCTGATGATGTGGGCAATCTTCACCCAGTAGCGCGGCTCCATGTCCGAGCTGTCGATGGGCAGGTCGAACGAGAGCGCGTCGATGTCGAAGTTGAAGCCTTGTAGTTCGGGGACATATTTTCGGAACTGAGAGAAGTCAAAGTTCTCGAGCGCCCCGGTGACGGGGTTCTCAATCATTCCGATGGTTCCGCCGGTGTAGATGAGCAGAATGTGCGGGCTGTGGTTCAGTGTGGTCAAGGGCAGGGGGCGGGAGTTCCCGCGGAGTTTGTTGAGTTTTGGATTACTTTTGAAAGCCAAAGAAAAACAACTCGGCGTTGCGAGGAGTTCGCCGTGCCAAGTTGTTTTTCTTTTGTCGAAGATGATTTAGTTCTTTCCGGGTTTCAGTCTGCTGAGCAGTTTCTTGGCGCGGCGGGTGTTGCTGCCGGAGCGCTCGTAGCTGTAGCCGGCACCGTAGCCGTAGCCGTAACCGTAGCCCGTGTTGTAGCGTCCTTTCTTGTAGTTCACGTCGTTGAGGATGACCACGAGGTTCTTCATGCGGCCGGTCTGGTAGATGCGTTCCAGTTCGGGGAGGAAGGCGCGAGGCTGCACGCCGGCACGCATGACATAGAGCGTGGTGTCCACCAAACGCGAAACGATGCTGGCGTCGGCAACGGAGAACATCGGCGTGGAGTCGAAGATAACATAGTCATACTCCTCACGCAGTTGTTTCACCAAGGTGTCCAGACGGTCCGACATGAGCAGTTCGGAGGGGTTGGGCGGCACACTGCCCGCAGGCATGAAGTCCACGCCCTTGGCGATGCCGTCGGGGATAATCATCTCCTCCAGTTTGCTGTACTCGTCTGCCAAATAAGTCGTCAGACCCGAGTTGTGGCCGAAGTGCGAACTGAGGTTGCGTTTGCGGATGTCGGCATCGACGATGATGACCTTCTTCTTCGCCATGGCGAGGATGATGCCCATGTTTCGGGAGACGAAACTCTTGCCCTGTCCCGGCGTGGTGGAGGTGCAGACGAAGACCTTCGGGTGCTGGCGGATGAAGCCCAGATTGAAGCGCATGATGCGGAAAGCTTCGACCACGGGGTCGTCGGACGGCAGTTCGGAAATCAAGGTCGTCGAGTCGGTGTTCTTGATGTGCGGCACTTCGCCCAGCATCGGGATGGAGGTGGCATCTTCAATCTCCTTGCGGTTGTGAACCGTCGTGTCGAACATGTAGATGAGCCAGAGAATCAGCGAGGGGATGCAGAGACCGATGAGCAGTGCAATCGCCATGATGATGCTGCCGCGCGGACTGACCTTGAGGTCTCCGATGGGACCTTCCACCAAACGCACGTTGGCTTCGTTGATGGCTTGCTGCAGGGCTACTTCCTCGCGCTTGTTGAGGAGGTAGGTGTAGAGCGCCTCTTTCAAAGATTGCTGGCGCTGGATGTCCAGACCCTGCTTCTCCTGTTCCGGCGCGGTGGAAATCTTGCCCGTCAGGAGACGCTCGTTGACGCGTGCGTCCTGAAGTTGCAGTTGAAGGCTCTGAATGTAACTCTTGACGGAGGCAAGGATGCTCTGGCGCATCTGCGAGAGCTGTCGATCCATGTCGCGCACCACGGAAGTCTGTTCGCTGGAGTTGCTAATCATCGTGTTGCGCTGGTTCATCAACTCGTTGTAGCGAGTGATTTGCGTGTTGAACCCGGCGTCGCCGATGTTGAGGGCAGGAATGAGGTCGTGGTCATTGCTGTGGTCCTGAATGTAGTTTCCAAGATAGCGTGACACGTTCAGTTCCGTTTCCAGTTGCAGACAGAGGTCGTGGGCTTTGGTCGTTTGTCCCAGCACCTGCGAAGCCGTCTGTTGGAAGTCGATGAGTTGGTTCTGCTTCTTGAATCCGGCGAGCTGGTTCTCCACCTTGCTCAGTTCCTCGCCGATGAGGGCGATGCGTTCGTCGATGAACTTGGCGGTGTTGAGCGCCACGCGGTTCTTGTTCTCCACCACGTCCTCTTTGTAGGTGTTGTAGAGCGTAGTGAGCAAGTCGTCGGCGCGGCGGCGGTTCACGTCGTTGCAGCTGATGACGATGAGCGATGTCTCTTTGTCATATTCGCTCGCCGTGATTTCGTTCATGTAGCGTGCGGCGGCTTTGTCGCGCGGCAGACGCGTCACGGTGACCACCTCGTTTTCCCACGTGTTGAACGCCGGAGCGCGAACGATGCAGAAAGTGCCGAGCGGCGTCTTCGTCATCTGTCCGAGTTGCAGCGACATGTCAGCGTACTTGTTGCCGTCCTGGTCCTTGAAGTCAGTGAGTTTCACGGACGAGGCGCCCGCCTTCTGAATCTTGAAGGAGTATGCCAGACGTGCCGTGGAGTCCTGGAAGAGCACCTCGAAGGGACGCGCCTTGCCATAGAGGGAGATGTAGTGGAGCGACTCGTCGGTGGTGTAGTCCACGTCCAAGTTGAGTTTGTCCACAACGATGGTCATGAGACGTTTAGACCCGAGAATGAAGATTTCATTTTTCAGGTTATCCCCGACGCTGACGCCGTTGAGTTCCAGCAGACTGTTCATGTTGCTGCGGGTACGGGAGCGCGGCATGGGGCCGCTCATGGAGTTGCCTTGTGCGTCTTCGATGAGCATGACCGCTTGTCGTTGATAGACGCGCGGTTTGCTTTGCAGGTAGATGAATCCGAGTCCGAGGCAGAGCACCGCGGAGAGGAGGAACCAATACCAGTGGGCGATGAACATGTTCCAGCAAGTTCTCAGCAAGGGAAGCAGTTCCGCCTGTTCTTCGTTTTTTTCTATCAGCGTTTGTTGTTCCATATATTATATAAGGAGTGTTCGGCGCGTGCGCCACGGTAAACCATGAAATGTGAAAAGAGCCGTTCTCGCGGAGAGGGCGTCAAATGTTAAGATATTAACGGCGTGGCAAAGTTAGTGCAAATAAACGAGAAAGAGGAGGTTTAGGTGAACGAATGTCAGCGACCTACCTCACGTAGTCCCAAAAATTGTCGCGATTGACCACGTGAAACGCCGTTCCGGGGTAGGCTTCGGCGAATCCGCGCGGCGGTTTGGGAAGAAAAATAAAATGGGAAAAGTGGAAAATTCTTCAGTCTCGTTGAAGAATTTACCGGAAAATTCTTCAGTTGCGTTGAAGAATTTTTCAGTTTTTGAGGTTTTCCCGCTGTTTGCTGTCGAGTTTTTCTATTAAAGAATCACCATTAAATAGCATTTAAATCGTGTTTAAAAGTTGTATTCAAACCCCATTGGACTTTTTGCCCCCTTTTGACCTTCTTGTCCTCCCTCTTCCACTGCTATTAAACTGTCATTTTTGGACAATCGAAAAATATACCTTGATTCCGCAGCACAAACTTTTGTAAAAAATCCAAGTGTCTGAGAAACAAA
>JBJEAG010000257.1:0-8494 GCA_051868855.1 Alloprevotella sp.
CATGACGATGAGTGGGTTGCGGATTACGCCGCGACAAAAGAAGAGAGTGTGTGCATTCATCATTATCGAATCAAAATGCACACACTCAACCTTAGCACGACTGTTCAAACACCCAAAATAATTGTTCAAACGCCCAAAATAATCGAAGGGCTGATTCCAAGTTTCTGACTGATTGCTCTTCCTACTTTCAATGTGGGCTCACACTTGCCCGACATGATTTCGCTCACTCTTGCCGGACTGATGTTTAACATCTCTGCAAGTTTGTTTTGCGTTATTCCCAATTCATAGAGACGCAGCTTTATCACATCCACCAAAGAAGGAGTTGCAATGGGATAATGGATTTCTTCGTACTCCTCAATTAGGTCAATCAGCATATCTAATTCAAACGCATTGTCATCCAACACATGATTGTCATCATCAACAATCTCCTCCAACTGCTCAACTCTTTTCAATGCAGCTCGATAGGCTGCTTCGCTCTTGATCTGTGCCATAATTATATATTTTGAATGTCTCTGATTTTATCGTATTCCTGATGAGTACCAACGAATCTTATAAAAACGTGGCTGAATGGAAACTAAACTTACCTCGCAGCAATGTTTTCAAATGAATGCCGTAATTTTGCGGCGGAAAAGCGGACTTCCTGCCGTGTGAAACGACCTTTGACTATATGCAAAGTCCTTGCCATTTGCGACCGGAAACATGATGAAATGCGATACAATGCAGAATTCTTCGCTTCCTCTCTATTCCCCTAAACCAGACTTCACCACACCATATTATATATGCTGACCTTCGGAATGCCTGCCACTTTGTTGGCTTATTTTTTTATTCTGCTGCTCATCTCCCGCCACACCTCCCGCCGCGGGGGCACCGGGAACGATGCGTTTTTCAATGCGAAACGAAGCTCGCCGTGGTGGCTCGTGGCGTTCGGTATGATTGGCGCGAGCATCAGCGGCGTGACGTTCATCAGCGTGCCGGGCTGGGCGGGCACGACGGGAATGACCTATTTGCAGATGTGCTTGGGATTCATTCCGGGCTATGCCATCGTGGCTTTCCTGCTTCTGCCGCTCTACTATCGCCTAAAACTGACGAGCATCTACTCTTGGCTCGGGATGCGCTTTGACCGCACGACTCGGCACACGGGCAGCACCTTCTTCATCGTGAGCAAGATTCTCGGTGCGGCAGCGCGACTCTACATCATCTGTGTCGTGCTGGAGATGTTTGTCGTGACTCCGCTGCTTCACCTTGAGGGCGTCACGGCATTTGCACTGACCGCGGGCACGGTGCTGGCACTCATCTGGCTCTACACCCGCCGGAGCGGCATCATGACCATTGTCCGCACCGATGCGCTGCAGACACTCTGCCTGCTGCTGGCGGCGGCAGGCATTCTCTTCGCCGCCATGGAACGACTCCATCTTGACCTCCCGGGACTGGTGCAGTTGGTGAAGGAAAGCGAGATGGGAAGAGTTTGGGAATGGGATGCCTCGAGCCGGCAGGCTTTCTGGCGACAGTTCATCAGCGGTGCTTTCATCGTGGTAGTCATGACGGGATTGGACCAGGACATGATGCAAAAGAACCTCACCTGCCGCACGTTGAAAGAGGCGCAGAAGAACATGATGGGCTACGGTCTCTGCTTCCTCCCCGTCAATGCGCTGTTCTTGGTCTTGGGCATCGTGCTCTACACACTCTGTGCTTCGCAAGGCATCGTCGCTCCTGCCTCGGGCGACCGTCTCCTGCCTGCGCTCGTTCAGAGCGGCTGCTTGGGCGAATGGGTGGTCATTCCTTTCACGATTGGCATTGTGGCTGCCGCTTTCTCGAGTGCGGACTCGGCACTGACGGCGCTGACGACCACGATTTGCATCGACCTGCTCCACACCGACCGTGCTCCCGAAGCGGAAGCGGAGCGGAAACGGCGACGCATTCATTTCGCACTGATTCCCGTCTTCATGGCGTGTCTCATCGCCCTCCGACTGGCGGGAGGCGACAACATTCTGAACACCATCTACGTGATGGCGTCCTACACCTACGGTCCTTTGCTCGGACTCTTCGCTTTCGGGCTTTTCACCCGCAAAAAATGTGGTGGAAAAGGAGTGTGGGCGGTGTGTCTTGCCTCGCCCGCCATCTGCGGTGTGCTGGACTACTTTGCACCGCGCTTGTGGAACTATTCTTTTGGCTATGAATTATTGCTGCTCAACGGACTGCTGACCTTCTCGGGACTTTGGCTGATGGGACGTTCCGAGGTTTCCTCACCAAAGGCGGCGTGACGCTGCGGCACCGCCGGTGCGTTGCCATTGTCCACTGCTTCCAACAGACGGGAAACGTCGGAGATGATGCGTTGATAGAGCGGCGCGGAAACGTAGGTCGTGTGTTTCCGCAGCATTTCTTCGACGGTGGAGACGGAGTGCTGATAGGCAGACAGTTCGTTCTGCATCTGTACGTTGTGGTTGGCGAGGCGTCGGATTTCTCGTTCTCTTTCTCTGCGAAGCACCTCGCAGACGCTGTCCAGCAGCGGCGCCACGATGCCGTCGAAGAGGTCGTGACCACGCATGAAAAGATAGGTCGTTTCGGGTGTGACGCCCAGTGCTTGCAGCTCATCGCGCAACGGTTTGTAGGTTTTCTTTGCCCGCGGATAGGCTTTCTGCAACCGCGCCATCTTGGCATTGACCAAGTGACGAAGATGCTCCAGCGTGCGCTCGGGGTGGCGAAGATCCACCTGTCCCGGTTGCACGATGTGATAGAAGTCAAGCATGGAGAAGTTCTTGTATTCTCCAAAACGATAACACCAAATGTTCCAAACGAAAAGAGGGTAAATGACGGAAGAATATTGGGTAAGAAACGTTTCAAAGTCAAAAATGCTGCGGTCGTTGAGCGTCGTCATCACGCAGACATTGTGGAGCGCCGGCGCATAGCACTGAAAGTTCTCGATGGCGTAGGCGTAGGTGTGGAAGATATAGGGGTTCTTGCACACCGCCTCCGACAAAGGAGTGACGCCCTGCAGCAGATAGTCATAGTCCGCATCGACGCAGGCAATCATGCAACTGCCCAAGCGCGCCCCGAGGGAGTTGGAAAGCGCAATCTTCTTTCCTTTTGACAATGTGGTGCGCGACGGGAGCATCACCTCAAAATAGCGGGTCGGAGTTTCCAACGTGCGCAACAACGTGCTCCAAAAGAAGATGTCATCATAACTCTCCACATACGCCACCACCCGCTGTCGCGCAGACTTGCCGCCGAGACGATTCATTGCCTCGACATAACGGGAATCTGCATTTCGAATCAGTTGTTTCATGGTTGTAGCGTCGGAAACGCGGAATTATGGTTTAGAGGGAAGTATCAGGTGGCGTTGGCTATTTACCACGGATTGAACGGAAGGAACGGAAAATGGAAGGAACGGATTGAACGGATAAAACGGAAGAAACGGAGGTTTAAGGCGAACGCTTAGCCCCTCCCTTTAGGCAGGGGTTGGGGTAGGCTTCTCTTTGTCTCTTCAACTCTTTGACTTTTTGTCTTTTTGACTCTTTGTCTTTTTGACTCTTTGTCTTTTTGACTCTTTGTCTCTTTGACTCTTTGACTCTTTGTCTCTTCGACTTTTTGACTCTTCCTCTCTTTGTCTCTTTGACTTTTTGACTCTTTGACTCCTCACACCGTGATTTCACTCACCTCCGTCACGGCATCTTCCCAGCCGTCCATGATGAGTGCCGGGGAGTGGGTCGTCAGCAAGAGTTGTGCGTTAGGGTTCAGTTCGCGGACGAGTGTGATGAGTTTCTGCTGCCACTCGAAGTGGAGGCTCGCTTCGGGTTCGTCCATGAAGATGATGTAGGGCTGAAGGTCTTCTGTCAAGACGGTGAGGAGAATGAGCAGCATTTGCTTCTCGCCGCTGGAGAGGAGGTAGGGAGAGAGCGGTTCGCCATATTGAATGAAAGAAAGTTCATTGTTCTGACGGTCAATCTTCTTGCCCGTCTCGGCAAAGAGCGAATCCACCATGTCGAGGAAACGATTCTTCAAGTTCGCCGCCTCCATGGCTTGCTCCTTCCCCTCGGGGTCACCGCTGGTGAGCAGTGCAATCATCCGGTTTCCGATGTTCACCTGATAGTCCAAATATCTTCGTTGCACCAGATAGAGTTGCCAGTCCAATTCGGTCACGATGCGTGCATCGCCGGTCACTCCCTCCGCACCTGTCACCACCATCTTGCGGTCGAAACTTCGCAACACGTCATAGCGAATGCCCGTGGCATCGGTCGGACTGAACTCCACCTTCACTCCGAAATGGGTGACGGCGGGCAGTTCGCCGGTGGTGGGCAGCGAGCGCAGGTGATGAATGAGTTTGTTGAGGATGGTGGACTTTCCCTCCCCGTTTCGTCCGCTCAGGACGTTCACGTCGGGGCGCAAGTTCCAGACAATGTGCTTGTGACCGCTCCACAAGCTCGAAATCTCAATGCGGTTGATTCGTTCTGCTAACTTTATCATGGTCGTTTGTCCGCGGAGAAATAGTAGCAATTAGAAATCTTTCAAGTAGTTGTTCACTTGGGAATACAGCAGAGGTAAGTCATTCTGTAGAACATCCCATATAACAGTGTTATCAACTTGAAAATACTCGTGAACTATGTAGTTTCTCATGCCGGAGATCAGTTTCCATGGAGTCTGAGGATGCTCAGTTTTGAATTTATCAGTCAAAAGATTTGCTGCCTCACCTATTATCTCAATGTTCTTTACAACGGCATAATACATCATGTCGTTTTCTACTAAATCTTCAAACCGCTTCTGAAAAGTAAAACGATTAATTCTATCAATGGCTTGAGCAATATGCTCCAGTCTCATCTTATCTCTACTCGCTTCTCTCATAAATCAAAATTCTGTCACGTTCTGCTGTTTCTTTTGCAAAAGGTTGGAGCGTTCCTTCCGAAACCAAGTCCACCTTACGCCCCAAGAGTTCTTGCAGGTCATTCCACATACCAAAAAATCGAAGACCGATGGGACAACTCTTGTCCAAGAGCACAATGATGTCCACATCGCTATCCGGCGTCTGCTCATTGCGCGAGAATGAACCGAACAACCATGCTTTCAAGACGGGTTGCGCCTTAAAATAGTCTGACACTGTGCTTTTAATCATGTCTGCTGTCATGACGCTGTGTTTTATAATATGTATATTCCACTTGCTCAAAAGAGACATGGCGAAGGTAGCAATAAAACCAAAGATACTCATCGTCTGCAGGAAAATATTTGTATTTACACCTCATTTTGACCACGAAACGAACGAATAGAGCCGGTCCACCCTCCCCATTCACTCAATTGGAAACGCCAAACTTTCACCGCACAGCAATATTTACTAATTTTGCCACGCAAAAAAACAAAACATCTTCTGCCATGAGAAAACTTCCGCTGATTGTGTTCTTCACAATGCTCTTGATGACCATCTCGAGTTGTGTGTTCAGTTATCATAAGGCAAAACAGGGTTTATACTCTGATTTGAACCAGGCTCTCTCGCTGACGATAAAAGAGAAAGGGATGGAGCGGATGCGCCGGGACTCCATCAAAGCCTACCGTCTGTTGGTTGCACCCTCTGCCGAACAAGCCACGCTCACTTCTGCCGGTCACAAAGTGCTGACCATCAATGACCCCGTTTTTCAGCAATACATAAAATCTGAGGCTTTGCGCTCGAAGGCGTTCATTGCCTATCACATCACTCCCTGCGCTGATGATTTTGACGTGAAGATGGAAGCACAAGCGTCTTGCTCCATGGCTTTCGCCTGGAGCATTTCCGACCAACGTCTTTCCCTCCTGCTCTGTCTGGGAACGATTCTGTCCCTCTTGCTCTCGGTCAAATGGCAAAAGAGGAAGACGGCGGCGCTGCCCGTCATGTCTCTCCATCTCACGCCGATGCAGGAGCAACTGATGGACATGTTCATGAAAGCCCCGGAGCACCGACTGACAAAGCAGGAGATTTGCGATGCGCTCTGGCCCCACAAAGACAATGCCGCAGAAACGCTCTACACCACGATTCGACGACTGCGCAACGAACTGCATGAATCTTCCGAATGGGAAATCGAATCGGAAAGAGGAAAAACTTACGAACTGAAAAGGAAATAGAACGCACTCCGTCCACCGGACAACGGCACGTGAAAACTGACATTTGTCTGACAATCCAAGAAAGTCAGACAGATGTCAGTGATTTTTTTATGCTTTCCTGCTGCTCGCCCACTTCTTTTGCATGATGAAAACGGGGAAATCGTCTCCTCCGGAACGAGACTATCCCCCCTTAATGAAACCCAAAAACAACTTGCAAAAGATGAAGAAAACATGGTTCATTCTTGTTCTGGCTTTGTCTCAAGCCTCAACATTGAAAGCACAAGAAGTCGTTCCGAGCGACACAACACGAGTCGAACTGAAAGAAGCGGTAATCCGAGGAGCACGGGTGGTCAGCCGCATAGACGGCAAACTCATTTATCCCTCAGAAGAGATGACTCAATCCGCCACGTCGGGCTATTCTCTCTTGAAAATGCTGCCGCTGCCCAACGTCAAGGTGGATGACATCAACGAAAGCATCGCTGCCACCAACACGCTTGTGGGAAACGTGCAAGTGAGAATCAACGATGTGGAGGCAACCTCTGCCGACATTCAAGCGCTGCAACCCAAGGAAGTGGAAAAGGTGGAGTTCATTGACCGTCCGGGAGTGCGCTACGGCGAGGGCATCGGCATAGTGATTAACGTCATCACGCACCCCGTCACCAAAGGATATGTGCTCGGAGCGAGCGCCACCTACGTTCCAAAGGCGAACTTGACGAGAGGCAATGCCTACGCCAAACTGAACAGCGAAAAAAACGAAGTGACGTTGAACTACTCGGGAGCACACACCAACTTCAACGGCTACAGCACAGAGGAACGCACCAACTATCTCATGGAGGACAACACGCGCTGTCACGTGGAACGCGACTCCCACAGTGCCTTCCAAAACGCGAGCCACAATCTTCAAGCGAGATACAGCAGAATTGACGCTGACAAAAATGCTTTCCTCGCCACCTTCTCCGCTCAAATTGATGACGAACCGCGCAATCAGAAAAGAACAGATGTGACCTATCCCGACGGCAGATTGGTCTCGGAGAACACAACACAAACCGAAAAGGTCATCAATCCCGGACTGGATTTGTATTGGAAAACGAATTGGGGCAAACAACACACTTTCATCGCCAACGCCTCGGGGACCTACGTTCACACCGACTATGACTATCGCTTTGCTTCGTTCGACCGCTCTTTCGGCTATGGCACGCTCGGCAAAACGTGGGCGCTCCGTTCGGAGGCAATCTATGAGAACCGAATGAAAACCTTCACGCTCTCCGCCGGCATGCGTTTCAACCAACAATACACTGACAACGACTATTCGGGCGACGCCTCCCTTCGCTCGCAAATTCACTTAAGCAAATTCAATGTGTTCGCGCAACTGCAAGGTTCGCTTGGGAAACTGAGGTATATGGCGGGGATGGAACTGACGCGAGAATACTATCACCAGCAAGGGGAAGCGACCTACGACAAACTGTGGTTGCAGCCGAAACTGAATCTCTTCTTGCCGATTTCCAAGAGACTTTCACTCAACTATTCCTTCACGACAACGCCCTCACCGTCCAAACTGCAGAACACAAACAACATTGCCATCGTGACGAACGAGATGGAATGTTCTTTGGGGAATCCGAATCGCATCACGGCAAGACGCGATGATCACACGCTGACGCTGAACCTTCAGTCTCCACGGTTGCAAAACAGCTTCATGGTCTTTTTTCGCCACAATGCCCACCCCGCCATGCAGCACTTCTTCCTCACTGAAGACAATCGCTTTGCCACAACTTTCCTCAAAGGGCGGCGCATTGACTTTCTCATGCTGCAGAACTTCACCTCCTGGGACATCATCCCGAAACACCTTAACGCCTATCTCAGGGCTGAGATGTTGCACATTCAAAACGTGGGGCAAGACTACCATCACCGTCTGACATCCTTCAATTTCGACGCGGGACTGATGGCGTGGATTGGCAACTGGACTTTGATGGCAAGCGCGGACAACGGATTCCATTTCATGGAGAACGAATATGAGGGACGCAACATTTTCACCTCTCTCCTCTCAGTGGGTTATCAGTGGAAGCAACTCAACGCCACGCTTTTCTGTCAGAACCCGTTCAAGAGCAACGGCAAGGTGGAAGAGGTCATCTATCACAACCGCCTCGTGGAAAAACATCTGACAACCCGCAACCGCGACACGTCCTTTGCAGTCGGCATCAAACTCACTTGGAAACTGTCAAAAGGGCGTCGCTTCAAAGGCATCGAACGAAACACGGACAATACGAACGAGACCGAAACCGGAGTGGCGAAGTCCGGCAGATGAAGCGACAGGGAGGAGTGGCAGAGGGCATGTCAAAATGCAGATTTTGGCTTCATCCTCGGCGGTGCGTCAGAGTGATCAAGATGCAAGGCGCTGAGGACGAGGGCGCAGGGAGTGTACTGAAGTACATGACCA
>JBJEAG010000258.1:0-1802 GCA_051868855.1 Alloprevotella sp.
CTCTTTGACTCTTTGTCTCTTTGTCTCTTTGTCTCTTTGACTCTTTGTCTCTTTGTCTCCTTGACTCTTTGACTCTTTGACTCTTTGTCTCTTTCCCGCCGTGGCAACATTATTTTCTAAGGACTTGTCACTTTTTTCTTGGGAGGCGTTGGTGTCCGCCGTAACGATGAACACGTGTCCGCCGTAACGATGAACACGTGTCCGCCGTAACGATGAACACATGTTCGCCGTAACGATGAACACATGTTCGCCGTAACGGTGAACACCAACAAGTCGGCAGACAGAAATGACAAGCCGCCGGACAGAAACGTTGCCACGCCGTCCGCGAACGAAGTTTTTCCACGAAAAGAGCGACAACTTGGAACAAATTCTTTCTTGTTGTCTATGTTGTTTAAGTTGTCGTCTCTCTTTTTTGAAGGTTCGGTCTCTAATTTGTGGCTGTTCGGTAAAAGTTCAAAATCTCTGCGTCGCATCCGTGCAATCTCGGGCACAAAGGCAACGTTCCCTTGCCTGTGTCTGCCGCGTCTTTGACAGCAATATTAAAAAAATGCTTCAAACTTTTTGGTGGGTAAAAATAAATGCCTTTAATTTGCAGCGAGTTACGAATAGAACTACCTCATGACACGTATCATTCTCCTTTCAAAACAAGACCTTGGGATGTTCGGCGACATCACTCGGCAGGTTGGCACACGCGACTGCCAACGGACGATGCGTGACCTTTCTGAAGCAGGAGGCGCACGGAGCACATCCGGCATCCGTTTCTCTTTGAATACCCCCCCCAACACATACGAGTAATTTTGTCGGCAACTTAGCCGGCACATCATCATTCTTTCACACACAGTCTCCGCAGAACGGCGGTACACACGTGGTTTTCCCCTAACCCGTGTGTACCGCCGTTCCGTGTTTTCCGACTGTGACAACTTTCGGTTCTCATCATGAAGACACCTTTGACAAAGCGGTGGCACGCCACATTGGCTGCTCTGCTGTTCTCTGTTCTCTCCCTTTCGGCGCAGACGGACGGAGCGACGGATGACGTACGCTCCTTTCCCGAATTTGCCGTCCGTGCGAATCTCCTGCGTTGGGCGACACTGACCCCGAGCCTCGGCGTCGAGTGTCGTCTGAACGAGCGTTGGTCCGTGTTGGCGGATGCCGCGCTGACCTCGTGGTCCTCGGACAGTTGGAAGCGACGCTACGCCCTTTGGGAGGTCATGCCCGAGGTGCGCTACCACATCTCTCCCAAGTTCTACGTCGGTTTGCAGGGCAAGGTCGGTTCGTTCAACCACAAGTTCTCCGTCACGGGCAAGCAGGGCGACCTCATCGGCGGCGGCGTCTCCTTCGGCTACCGTCTCCCCCTCTCTGCCTGCTTCGACCTCGACTTCCATGCCGCCGTGGGCATGCTCCATGCCGACTATGAGAGATACACGGTGGAGAACCGACGCCGCATCTTCATGGGAGAAGACCAAAAGAACTGGTGGGGACCCACCTCGCTGGGCATCACCCTCTCCTACCGCTTCAAGCGTTGAGGCACCCGCGCCGAACGCATTCTCGTGAACTCTACTTATTATAATCATACTATTCACTTATCCCCTTCCATCAAAAATGAAAACCGTTAAGTTTTTCCTGCCGGCAGTCTTGGCACTCAGTGTGACCGCCTGCAGCAACGAAGAAGAACTCGCCGTCAGCGACGGATCGGTGGCGGCTCAGATTGTCGCCGGACTCGGCGGCATGCAGTCACGCGCCGTGGACAACCAGTGGAATGCCGACAAGATTGGCGTGACGGTGACCGACGCGCCGAACAGCGA
>JBJEAG010000259.1:0-1564 GCA_051868855.1 Alloprevotella sp.
TCTGGGGCGACCTCTCCCACACCGTCTATAACGACTTCGACGACAACAACATCAACACGACGCAGCAACTCTATCGCACCGACATCCGCAGCTACAAAATCGACTTCGGTGCACAATATTCCTTCGTCCTCAGCAAAAAGAACAAACTGACGCTCGGTCTGACCTACGGACTCGGTCACGACATCGACCGCGACGCCACCTTCTACGACCAAAGCATCGCTTCCTCCGGCGACACCTACACCGACACGCTCTCCGCCCGCAACGCCTACGGCTTGCCCCACACCTTCGGCGCCGGCGTCGCTTGGGAATGGAACAAGAAACTGCGCATCGGCGTGGACTACACCGCCGAACTTTGGAGCAAAACAAGAATGCCGGGCGAAATCATTGAACACTCCAACGGCGACCGCACCTACACCTGCGGAACAGGCTCGCTCAAAGACCGCCACAAGGTGAACTTCGGTTTGGAATACGTGCCCAACGAAGACGCGCTGAAATGGCACCGCCGCATTCGCTACCGCGCCGGCTTCAGTTTCGCCACACCCTACACCAAAATCCAAGGACAGGACGGACCGCGCTCCTATCAAGCCTCGCTCGGCTTCGCCCTCCCCATCTCCAACGCCTACAACAACCGCTCGCTCGTCAACGTTTCCTTCCAATACGAACGAATGCAACCGAAATTCAAAGGCATGGTCAGCGAAGACTACTTCCGCATCTGCCTCGGACTCTCGTTCAACGAACGCTGGTTCATGAAATGGAAGGCGGAATAATTAAAGGTGTTCTCTCTATATAAGGAGTAGTCTATATATTAGAAACTACGCGCAGAAACTCACGCCGCCTTCACCATGCGAACCCTTTTCCTCCCTCTTGTCATCCTCATCGCCTCATCGCTCCTTGCGGGATGCGGTTCGGAAGCCCCCCCCATGGGGAAAGCCGTTCAGAACCGCGACTCGCTCCCCGTGATGACCACCTTCGGAGTGACGAAACTCATCTCCGACTCCGGCATCATGCGCTACAAAATCGTGGCAGAGGAATGGCGAGTCTATGACAAGACAAAACCGCCCCGCTGGGAGTTTCCGCAAGGTCTCTTCCTCGTGCGCTTCGACGACATGTTCAAAATTAACATGGAGGTCTGCGCCGACACCGCCACGCTCTACGACCAAAACCTCTGGAAACTGCGCGGACACATCGTGCTCAACGACCTCGAAGCCAAAACAACCGTTCACACGAACGAACTCTACTGGAACATGAGAACGGGAGAACTTCGCTCGGATGTCTATACGCGACTGGAACAGCCGGACCAGAAAATCGAAGGAAACTGGTTCCGCGCCACCCTCCAAAACAAACGTCTGACGCGCTATCACGTCAAACAGACCAGCGGCTTCATGCCCGCCAACAACTACGGCGAAACTGCCGCGCCCGCCGCGCCGACCGACACCGCGAAGAAGGACACCGTCCCGCCACGCGAACCAACCACGCCCCACGCCAGAAGGAACTGATTTTGGAAGGTAGAGAAAGTAAAGAAAGGTAGAGAAAGTAAAGAAAGGCAGAGAAAGTAAAGAAAGGC
>JBJEAG010000259.1:1664-4244 GCA_051868855.1 Alloprevotella sp.
GACTTGATGGCAAAAGCGCAAACTTTCAACGACAAAACATAGATACTTAAAAGCAAATACCTATCTTTGCACGTCAAAAACTCAAGAATAATCATAAAAAACAAATAATCACTAACTAAATGGCAGCACTACAAAAAATCAGAAGCAAAGGCGCACTGCTGGTCGGCATCCTCGGCCTCGCCCTTTTTGCTTTTATCGCTGAAGAGTTCTTCCGTTCCATCGAAACCACCTCGGCAATGGAACGCAGTCAAGTCGGCGAAGTGTATGGTAACAAACTCTCCATCCAAGACTTCCAGCAGGAAGTGGAAGCGCAGAGCGAAATCGTCAAACTCCAAATGCAGATGCAGGGACAGAGCGGAAACCTCACCGACGAACAAAACGAACAGATTCGTGAGCAGGTTTGGCAGCAGTTCGTGCAGAAGGAAATCATTCGCCACGAATGCGACAAACTCGGTCTCTACGTGACCGACGGAGAAGTGCAGGAAGCACTCCGCCAAGGCTCCGCACAAAGCCTCCAACTCATGGGCGCCATCTTCGGCAATCCCCAAACCGGACAGTTTGACCTCGCACAACTCCAGACTTTCCTGAAGGACTACAACAAAACCATCGCACAGGCTCAGCAAGCACAGATGGCTGAACAGGTGGAACAAATCCAACTCATCAAGCGCATCTGGGATAACACCGAGAAACAACTCCGCGACGAACTCCTCGCCAACAAGTTCAACATGCTCTTCGCCATGGGCTTCATCTCTAACCCCGTGGCTGCAAAGACGAACTTCGACGAACGTTCCGTGCAATACACTGCCGAAGTCGCAGCACTCCCCTACTCTTTCATTGCTGACAAGGACGTGCAGGTGAGCGACGATGACCTCAAGAAGGCATACGATGACTACAAAGAGCAGTTCTATCAGCCGCTTCCCACCCGCGACCTCAAACTCATCGACGTGAATGTCGTGGCAAGCGCCGCTGACCGCGCTGAACTCACCAAAACCGTGGAAGGCTTCGAAGCTCAACTCCGCAACGGCGACGACGTGGCTGAAGTGGTTCGCGCTTCCAACTCCAACATCCTCTACACCAACCTCCCCCTCAGCAAACAGGCTTTCCGTTCCGTGCCCGACATCTCCGCCAACCTCGACTCCATGGCTGTCGGCAGCGTGAAGGCAACCTACTTCAACGCACAGGACAACACCATCAACACGCTGAAGCTCATTGCCAAGACGGAAGCACCCGACTCCATCCTCTATCGTCAGATTGCTGCCACCGCAGCCACTCCCGATGCCCGCAAGGCACAGGCTGACAGCATCCTCAACGCACTGAAAGGCGGTGCCTCCTTCGCAGAACTCGCCAAGCGCTACAACCAACGCAGCGACTCTGTTTGGCTCACCTCCGCACAATATGAAGGCTTCGGCATGAACGAAGAGAACGCGCTCTATCTCCGCTCCCTCTCTCAGGTGGCAGCAGGCAGCAGCAGCGTCATCGCCACCGAACAAGGCGCAGTGGTTGTGCAGGTGCTTGACCGCAAGAAGATGGTGACGAAGTATCAGGTGGCTGTCGTGAAGCGCACCCTCGACTTCTCCAAGAAGACCTACGAAGACGAACTCAGCCGCATCAACCGCTTCCTCGCCCAGAACCAGACCGTCGAAGCCGTCGAGAAGAACGCAGCCAAAGCCGGCTACATGCTCTACGACCTTCCCGGCTACACGCCCATGCAGAACATTATCCCGATGCGAATCGGCGGTTCTCAAGCCAAAGACTGCGCTCGCTGGATTTTCGACGAAGCAGAAGCCAATCAGGTTTCCAAACTCTATGAATGCGGACGCGCCAACGACCATCTGCTCGTGGTGCTCGTGAAAGCCACCAACGACAAGAAGTATCTCAGCTGGGACAATCCCCGCGTGAAAGAGTTCCTCACCGCCGTCGTGAAGCAGCAGAAGAAGGCTGAAAAGGCACAGGCTCTCGCCAAGAACGTGAAGTCCATCGCCGACATGCAGAAGTTGAAAGGCGCTGTGAACGCCACTCTCACCGACATCAGCTTCGCCGCCTATCCTTCCGTGGCAGGCGTGAACGTTCCCGAGCCCGTCCTCGCTGCCACCCTCGCCAAGACTGCCGTCGGCAAGTCCTCCGGTGTCGTGAAAGGCGCAGGTGCTCTCTACGTCGTAAAGACCACTGCCAAGAACAACACGCCCGAGAAGTTTGACCAGGCAACAGAAATGCAGCAGATGGCTTCCATCATCGGTCAGCGTTCCTATCAGTCCGTATTTGAGTATCTCATGACTCGCGAATCGGGCATGAAGGACCACAGATACCAGTTCTAAGATTCTCCAACGACCGGTTTCGTTCCCGCGTCCCGGTCTCCACATCAGCGCGAGAGCCGACCTTCTTCGGTTCTCGCGCTGATTTTTGAAAGGCTGAAAATGCTTTTGAAAATCTCGCTCCGTTTTTCGAAAAACATTTTCTCCGAACTTTTCTGAAGTTTTGAACTCTTGAACAGCCGCGCAGCGGCGTTGAGCCTTCCCAACTTTCTTTACCCCTCTTTACCCTTCTTTACTTTCTTTACTCTTGAACAGCCGCGCAGCGGCG
>JBJEAG010000259.1:4344-8469 GCA_051868855.1 Alloprevotella sp.
TACCCCTCTTTACCCTTCTTTACTTTCTTTACTCTTGAACAGCCGCGCAGCGGCGTTGAGCCTTCCCAACTTTCTTTACCCCTCTTTACCCTTCTTTACTTTCTTTACTCTTGAACAGCCGCGCAGCGGCGGCTCCTCCCATGAAAATATCCGAACTCCTTTCGCTTTTCGTTTCTCATCCCGGCGTGAGTGCGCTGCGGCATCTTCTCAGTCGGAAGACGCCGCGCAAGATTCAACTCTGCGGACTCCAAGGCTCCGCCGCGCCCATGGTCTTCGCCGCCCTGGCTCAGCAGAAGAGGAAGCAGGCGCAGCCCTGGTTCTTCATTCTCAACGACGAGGAGGAGGCAGGCTATTTCTATCACGACCTGCGCCAACTCTGCGGCGACGAGAACGTACTCTTCTTCCCGTCGTCCTATCGCCGCGCCGCAAAATATGCTCGCCGCGATGCCGCCAACGACATTCTCCGCACCGAGGTGCTCAACCGACTGACCGCCGCCGAGACCGACGAACGTCCGCCCATGGTTGTCACTTTCCCCGCCGCCATCACGGAGAAGGTGGCGCCCAAGAAGACGCTGACGGAGCAAAGTTTCACCATCAAGGAAGGCGACTCCTTCGACCTGACGGAACTGTCCGAGAAACTGCTCGCGCTCGGTTTCCGTCGGTGCGACTATGTCTATGAACCGGGAGAGTTTGCCGTCCGAGGCTCCATCCTCGACGTCTTCTCTTTCTCCTCGGAGCACCCCTACCGCATCGACTTCTTCGGCGACGACGTGGAGAGCCTCCGCACCTTTGAAGTGCAGACTCAACTCTCTGCCGAGCGTCGCCGCGAGGTCAGCATCGTCCCCGACACGGCAGAGAACGGAGCCGACGCACCCGTCGATTTTGTGGAATACGTTCCCGACAACTCGCTGCTCATTGTCCGCGACCTGCTTTTCGTGGCGGACACGATGACGCAAATCTACAAGGAGGGATTCAGCAAACAGGCGGAACAGTCCCTGGAGGAACTCCCCGAGGCGGAAGCAGAGGAACTGCGAAAGAAACTGAACCGCGAACTCCTGCTCTCGCAAGGCACGTCCCTGCTGCGCCGCGCCGCCGACCTGCGCCGCGTGGAACTGGTGACGAATGCTGACGCTGCAGCGGAGGCTGTCGTGCGCTTCCACACCTCGCCGCAACCCCTCTTCCACAAGAACTTTGAACTTCTCCGCGAGCATTTCGACAAAGCACGCGCCGAAGGCAACCGCCTCTTCATCCTCGCCGACAGCGCGAAGCAGAACGAGCGTCTGCAACACATCCTCGACGAACTCACCGGACTGGAAGACGCCGACCACTTCACGCCCGTGGACCACACGCTCCACGCCGGATTCTCCGACCAAGACCTTCATCTCTGCTGCTTCACCGACCACCAAATCTTCGACCGCTTCCACAAGTACAGTCTGAAGTCGGACCACGCTCGCGACTCGAAGATGGCACTGACGCTGAAAGAACTGATGCAGTTCGAGGTGGGAGACTATGTCGTGCACATCGACCACGGCGTCGGGCGCTTCGCCGGACTCGTCAGAATGCCGAGCGCGGGAGGCGAAATGCAGGAGATGATAAAACTGACCTACAAAAACGAGGATGCGGTCTATGTCTCCATTCACTCGCTCCACAAGGTTTCCAAATATAAAGGAAAAGAAGGCACGCCGCCCCGCATGAGCAGTCTCGGCACAGGCGCTTGGGAGAAGCTGAAGGAGCGCACGAAGAAGAAAATCAAAGACATCGCCCGCGACCTCATCCTTCTCTACTCGCGCCGTCGCGAGGCGCAGGGCTTCGCTTTCAGTGCGGACACGTTCCTGCAACACGAGTTGGAGGCGGGATTTGCCTACGAAGACACACCGGACCAACTGCGCGTGACGAAGGAAGTGAAGAGCGACATGGAGAGCCCGCGCCCAATGGATCGTCTCGTCTGCGGCGACGTCGGCTTTGGCAAAACGGAAATTGCCGTGCGCGCCGCCCTCAAAGCGGTCTGCGACAACAAACAAGTGGCAGTGCTCGTGCCGACCACGGTGCTCGCGCTGCAACATTTCAAAACCTTCTCTTCGCGTCTCAAGGACTTCCCCGTGAGAGTGGACTATCTGAGCCGCGCCCGCACCGCAGCCCAAACGCGCGACGTTCTGAAAGACCTCGCCGAGGGGAAAGTGAACATCCTCGTCGGCACACACAAACTCATCGGGAAAAACGTGAAGTGGCACGACCTCGGGTTGCTCATCATCGACGAAGAGCAAAAGTTCGGAGTCTCGGTGAAAGAGAAACTGCGCCAGCTGAAGGTGAACATCGACACGCTGACCATGTCTGCCACGCCCATTCCACGCACTCTCCAGTTCTCGCTGATGGGTGCCCGCGACTTCTCCGTCATTCAAACGCCGCCGCCCAACCGCCGCCCGATTCAAACGGAGGTCCACACCTTCCACCACGAAATCATCGCCGACGCCGTGAACTTCGAGATGAGCCGAAACGGACAGGTCTTCATCGTCAGCCCGCGCATCGCCTCGCTCGCCAACATCGCCTCTCTAGTCAGACGCTACGTTCCGGACGCCCGCATCGCCGTCGGTCACGGACAGATGCCGCCGGAGGAACTGGAGAAGATAATCACGGGATTTGTGAACTATGACTACGACGTGCTCATCTCGACCACCATCGTCGAAAACGGCATCGACATCCCCAACGCCAACACGATTCTCATTGACGGCGCCCACCGCTTCGGGCTCTCCGACCTTCACCAGATGCGAGGACGCGTCGGTCGCGGCTCACGAAAGGCGTTCTGCTATCTGCTCGCACCGCCGCTCTCACTGCTCCCCGACGACGCACGCCGCCGACTGCAAGCCATTGAGAACTACTCCGACCTCGGATCGGGCATCCACATCGCCATGCAGGACCTCGACATCCGCGGCGCAGGCAACCTGCTCGGCGCGGAGCAGAGCGGATTCATTGCCGATTTGGGATATGAAACCTATCAGAAGATTCTCTCCGAGGCTGTCTCGGAACTGAAGAACGAGGAGTTCGCCGACCTCTACGCCGAAGAAATCAAACATCAGGACCAACTCGGCGGAGAATATTTCGTCAGCGAGTGCACCATCGAGTGCGACCTCCACGCCTATCTGCCCGAGACCTACGTTCCCGGTGCTTCGGAGCGCATGATGCTCTATCGCGAACTGGACGGTCTCAGCAGCGACGAACAAATCGCCGACTTCCGCAAACGACTGCTGGACCGCTTCGGCGCACTGCCGACGGAAGCCGAGGAGTTGCTGCGCATCGTGCCGCTCCGCAACCTCGCCCGCCGCGCCGGTGCCGACCGCCTCGTGCTCCACAACCGCAAAATGACGCTCTATTTCGTGCAAAACACGGAAAGTCCGTTCTATCGCAGCGCCGCCTTCACCCGCATCATCGACTTTGCCGCCGCCTCCCCCCTTCGCTGCAAACTGGACGAATCGAAAGGACGCCGCCGCATGACCATCACGCAAGTGCCCAACGCCGAAGCCGCTCTGGTGACCATGCAACGACTGGTGGCGGGAGACTGAGGCATATATATAATAGGAATACGATTTTTCTAAAAATCCTTGTAGCAAATCCGCCGCAACGGCGTCTAATGGTTGTAAACAGAAACAAAATGAACATCACCGAAAGAGAATTCACCCAACTCGTGCAGGAACAGAAGAGCACCATCTACACCGTGTGCTACATGTTCGCCCGGGACAAAGACGAGGCAGAGGACCTCTTTCAGGACGTGCTCATCAACCTTTGGAAAGGCATCGGAAAGTTTCGCAACGACTCCGAAATCTCCACTTGGGTCTATCGCGTCAGTCTCAACACCTGCATCTCCGCCGACCGAAAAAAGCGAAAGATGCCCACGACAAGGTTAGACATGAACATCGACCTCTTCGACGACGACGACACCGACTCCCGACAGATTCAGATTCTGCGCCAACGCATCCGTCGCCTGCAACCTCTGGACCGAGCCATCGTTCTGCTCTGGTTGGAAAGCCTCTCCTACCAAGAAATCGCCGACATCGTCGGACTCACACCCAAAAACATCAGCGTGCGACTCACCCGCATCCGACTGCAACTCAAACAAATGAAAGACTGAAC
>JBJEAG010000260.1:0-8443 GCA_051868855.1 Alloprevotella sp.
CTTTTGAACCGCAATATGAAATTCCCGCCGACAAAAAACACGTGGTGAGCGAACTGCGGGCGCAGGCAAAGAAGGCTGAGACCATCTGGCTCGCATCCGATGAGGACCGCGAAGGAGAAGCCATCTCCTGGCACCTCGCCGAAGTGCTGGGACTCGACCCGAAGGAAACGAAACGCATCGTGTTCCACGAAATCACTAAGTCTGCCATCCAAGCCGCCATCGAAAACCCGCGGCACATTGACCTGCATCTCGTCGATGCGCAACAGGCGCGCCGCGTGCTCGACCGTCTCGTGGGTTTCAAACTCTCCCCCGTGCTGTGGCGCAAAGTGAGACCGAACCTCTCCGCCGGGCGCGTGCAGAGCGTGGCAGTGAGACTCATCGTGGAACGCGAGAGAGAAATCAATGCGTTCAGTGCCACTCCTTATTATAGAGTGACCGCCGCCTTCCTCACCGCCGACAACCGCGCCGCGTTGCCGGAAGCGGAACTGGACACGCGCTTCGCCGACGAGAAGAGTGCAGCGGACTTCCTCGAAGCCTGCCGCAACGCGGCGTTCCAAGTGGAGAAGGTCGTGCAAAAACCCTTGACCCGCACGCCGGCACCGCCGTTCACCACCTCCACGCTGCAACAGGAGGCTGCCCGCAAACTGGGTTTCCCCGTCGCCGTCACCATGCGCGTGGCTCAGACACTCTACGAAGCGGGACTCATTACTTATATGCGTACGGACAGTATGAACCTCTCCGACTTCTGCAAAAAGAGTTGCGAAGAGGTCATCAAGGAGACGATGGGAGCGGACTATCACAAACGACGCGCCTATCACACCCACGCCAAAGGAGCACAGGAGGCGCACGAGGCTATCCGACCGACCGACATGCACCGCACGGAAATCGAGGGAACGGCTCAGGAACGCCGCCTCTACGAACTCATCCGCAAACGCACGCTTGCCTGCCAAATGGCGGACGCGAAACTGGAAAAGACAACGGCAACCATCGCCGTGGGAGGACGCAGCGAAACGTTCTCCGCTGAAGGGGAGGTGGTGAAGTTCGACGGTTTCCTGCGCGTCTATCGCGAGAGCCGCGGCGACGATGACAACGAAACACTCGCTCCTTCCGCTCAAGGGCTGCTGCCTGCCATCGCAGAGGGCGACGCCTTGGAGTTGAAGGAAATGAAGGCGCGACAGCGCTTCACTCCGGCACCGCCGCGCTACTCGGAAGCATCGCTCGTCCACAAACTGGAGGAACTGGGCATCGGACGCCCTTCGACCTACGCACCGACCATCTCGACCATACAGCAACGCGAATATGTGAAGAAGGGGGAAACGGAGGGTTCTCCGCGCCCCTATCGCGAAATCGTCTTGAAAGACGGGGCGCTACACTCCGCAGAACTGACGGAGAACACGGGCGGCAACCGCGGAAAACTGGTGCCGACAGACACGGGGGCGGTGGTGAACGACTTCCTCATGGAATATTTCCCGGAAATCATGGACTACCACTTCACGGCGAACGTGGAGAAGGAATTTGACGAGGTGGCGGAAGGGAAAACGAACTGGACGAATCTCATCAGTGACTTCTACAACCAACTGGAACCGGTGGTGGAACGTACGATGAAGGAACGCACAGACCACAAAGCGGGAGAACGACTGCTGGGCACGAACCCTGCCGACGGAAAACAGGTGTCGGTGAAAATCGGACGCTACGGCCCGCTGGTGCAGATTGGAACGCCGGAAGACGACGAGAAACCGCGCTTCGCAAACCTCGCTCCGGGACAGAGCATCGAGACCATCACGCTGGAGGAGGCGCTGGACCTCTTCAAACTGCCGCGCACACTCGGCGAACACGAGGGACAGCCGGTGAAAGCGAACTCGGGACGCTTCGGACCGTACGTGCAACTGGGTAAGTTGTTTGCCTCCATTCCGAAAGGGGAGGACCCGATGACGATTGACCTGCCGCGCGCTCTGGAACTGCTCGCCGCAAAGAAGGAGGCGGAAGCGAAGAGTCACCTGAAATCGTTCGACGAGGACAAGGACCTTGAGGTGAGAACAGGACGCTTCGGACCTTACATCTCCTGGAAGGGCAAGAACTTCAAACTGCCGAAAAAGGAGGCTGCACGCGCCGCAGAACTGACCTACGAGGACTGTATGACTATCGTCAAAGCGGAACCACAAAAGAAAAAGAAATAAAAGTCGGTGGCTTTCGCTCGTCGGGGCGTGAGCCACGCCCCTTGCCGCGAGGCGCTCCCCGGCGTGTTTGCATCCGCCCTTCTCTCGTTTTCGCCCTTCTCTCTGCTTGAAGCGCGTGCCGCGCTTCAAGCAAAAGTGACCGCCTGCGGCGGAATTCTCCAACCCCCGTTCCCGTCGCATCAGCGGCGGGCAAACGAAAGCCAAAGCCCCAAAGTTGTCTCTGTTGTCAAAAGTTGTCTCTGTTGTCTTCAAAACTCTTTGAGACCACGGATTTGACGGATAAAACGAATAAAACGGATTCCGCGCCGACTCTTTGACTCTTTGACCCTTAGACTCTTTGACCGGAGCGAAGCGACTCCGACTCTTTGTCTCTTTGACTCTTTGTCTCTTTGACTCTTAGTCTCTTTGACTCCAATATGCCAACTTCAACACCACACATTTGGACGCAGCGCCCCGCCATCATCTTGGTGGGCTATATGTGCGTCGGGAAGACCACCATCGGGAAGAGTCTGGCGAAGCAGTTGGGATGTACGTTCTACGACTTGGACTGGTACATCGAGGAGCGCTTCCGCACCAAGGTGCCTCGCATCTTTGCCGAACAGGGAGAGGAGAAGTTCCGCGACATGGAACGGCGAATGCTCCACGAAGTGGCTGAGTTCCAAAACATCGTGCTCTCCTGCGGAGGCGGCACGCCCTGTTTCTTCGACAACGTGGACTACATGAACTCCGTCGGCGAAACCTTCTATCTCAAAGCATCCCCCGAGACCATCGTGCGCCACCTTGCCATCAGCAAAGGCGAACGCCCCCTGCTCAAAGGGAAATCGCCCGAAGAACTATATAAATATGTGTCGGAACAAATTTCCGAACGAGAAAAATATTATTTAAAAGCCAAACATATCATTGACGTCAATACGCTTGACGCCGAAGAAAAGGTGGACAGCGTGGTCAGAAAAATCATCGACTACACAACATGAGAAAGTGGAGAATTGAAGATTCAGAAGAACTCTACAACATCAAAGGATGGGGTGTCAACTATTTTGGCATCAACGAAAAAGGACACGTCTTTGTCTCTCCCTCCAAAGACGGAGTGAAAGTTGATCTCAAAGAGGTCGTGGATGAACTCAACTCAAGAGACATCACCGCACCCGTGCTCCTCCGTTTCCCCGACATCCTCGACAACAGAATCGAAAAGACTTCGGATTGTTTCAACAAAGCCGCCGCAGCATATAACTATCAGGCGGAGCACTTCATCATCTATCCCATCAAGGTGAACCAGATGAGACCCGTCGTGGAGGAAATCATCAGCCACGGAAAGAAATATAACCTCGGACTGGAAGCAGGCTCGAAACCGGAACTCCACGCGGTGCTCGCCACCAACATGGACTCCGACAGTCTCATCATCTGCAACGGTCACAAGGACCAGAACTTCATCGAACTGGCACTGCTCGCCCAGAAGATGGGTAAGCGCGTCTTCCTCGTCGTCGAAAAACTCCCGGAACTGGATGCCATTGCCCGCACCGCCGAGAAGCTGGGTGTGCGTCCCAACCTTGGCATACGCATCAAACTGGCTGCCTCGGGCACGGGAAAATGGCAGGAAAGCGGCGGCGATGCCTCCAAGTTCGGACTGAACTCCTCGGAACTCCTCGAAGCACTGAAGAGACTGGACGAAATGGGCATGCACGACTGCTTGAAACTCATCCACTTCCACATCGGTTCTCAAATCACCAAGATTCGACGCATCTCCACCGCCCTGCGCGAGGCTTCACAATTCTACGTGCAACTCCACGCCTTGGGCTTCGACATTGAGTTCGTGGACTGCGGAGGCGGACTGGGAGTGGATTATGACGGCACACGCTCCAGCAACTCCGAGAGTTCCGTGAACTATTCCATTCAGGAATATGTCAACGACTGCGTCTATACCTTTGTCGATGCTGCCAACAAGAACAACATCCCGCACCCGAACCTCATCACCGAAGGCGGACGCTCGCTGACGGCGCATCACTCGGTGCTCATCGTCGATTGTCTTGAAAGCGTCAGCATGCCGCACATGGATGAGGAGTTCCAGCCCGGCGAGAATGACCATCAGTTGGTGCACGACTTGACGGAAATCTGGGACAAACTCTCGCAACGCTCCATGCTCGAGGACTGGCACGACGCACAGGACATCCGCGACGAAGCCCTCGACCTCTTCCGCCACGGCATCATCGACCTCAAAACGCGAGCACAAATCGAAAGTCTCTACTGGAGCATCACCCACGAGATTAGCGAACTCGTCCACCACATGAAACACGTGCCCGACGAACTCCGCAAACTCGACAAATCCATGTCGGACAAATATTTCTGCAACTTCTCGCTCTTCCAGTCCCTCCCCGACTCCTGGGGCATCGACCAGCTCTTCCCCATCATGCCCATCGAACGACTGGACGAACGACCCACCCGCTCAGCCACCCTGCAGGACATCACGTGTGACTCCGACGGTAAGATTTCAGCATATATCAACTATAACCAGCAGACGTCCTACATCCCGCTCCATCCCTTCAAAGACGGGGAGCACTACTACATCGGCTTCTTCCTCGTCGGCGCCTATCAGGAGATTCTCGGCAACATGCACAACCTCTTCGGCGACACGAACGCAGTGCACATCACGGTGGATGAGTCGGGCTACAGCATCGACAAAACCATCGATGGCGAAACCGTGGCAGACGTGTTGGAATATGTGCAATATGACCCGAAACGACTCGTGCGCCGCCTCGAAAGCTGGGTCAGCAAGGCGGTGAAGGAGGAGCGCATCACCATCGAGGAGGGCAAGGAGTTCATCTCCAACTACCGCTCCGGCCTCTACGGCTACACCTATCTCGAGTAATCCGCCGCTCACAGAAATCCCCCAAAATTTAGAGCTAAAAAAATCCCCAACATTTTAAACCTAAAAAAGGAGTGCCCCACACGGAGCACTCCTCTTTTCATATTACACTGTTTGGGTTGCGGTGGATTACCACTCGTGTTCCCAATATCCTCTTTCGTCGGAGCAGTATTCGTAGTCACCACTCTCGAAGTTACCGTTACCGAGTGACGTTCCGCCACCGTCGTTGAGGGAGAGGGCAAGCATTTCAGTGACATCTACATCGTAGATCTGCACTGCGGGAGCAATATATGATTTCTTCATAATGCGAGGTCTTATTTATCTGTTTAACATTAAAGTTCTCATTTCACCAAGACCTTGCGGCCGTTCACGATGTTGATGCCCTTCTCGAGTTTGTTGAGACGCTGTCCGGCGAGGTTGTAGATGGTCACCGTTCCGTTCTCATCAGCACCAAACACGCTTTCAATGCCGGTCTGTTCGCCTTCACCGGGGAAGTAGAGCGTTCTGGGAGTAGCTCCGCCCGCGGGCACGGTGAGGTAGCACTTATACTGCGGGCAAGTCACTGTGCCGTTAGTCACGTAGAATGCCTGGTGACCGGTGGTCTTGTTCACTGCCAGCACATAACTGTCTTCAGGAACGGGCGCAGCAGTTTCTGCGAGGTTACCAACCAACCAGCCGCTGGTGTGAGTGGCACGACTTCCCTTATCCCAACCAATGATGGTGTATTTGTTACCCACAGTGGATTCGATGATATAAGGAACGTTCTGAGCAATATTGCCGGAAATGCTTGACAGGGCCAAGGTCGTTCCGTCTTCTTCGGTGGCACTGCAACCATAGAGCGCGATGCCGGAAGGAAGAGTGGAGGGACAAGGCAGGATGAGGGTGCTGAAGGAATATTTCACCGTGAACTGATAGTTGGTCAGTGCACCATATCGAGCCACAGCATTCAGATAGGTTTGAATCTTCTGAGCGTCTTCACTATTGATGAACTCGTATTTGGCAGCCACAGTTTCTTCAACACTCTGCGCATTGTCAATAGCGGTATTGATATCTTTAGGCGCACCAAATTCAGTGGGACCAACCACTGTGGAGCCTTCGAGGATGCTGAACTTCTCTGCGTTTTTGAGTGTTTCAAACAAGGGGAGAATGTACTCTTCACCTTTTGTGATGACAGGGAAAGACAAGTTTGAACCTTGGTGATTATTATTCTTGCTCCATGTCCAAATGCTTTGGTTGTCAGTATTTCCCGAGTTGATGGTCAAGAAGACCTGACCTGCGGAACTGATACTGAAACCATAATAGTTACTATTGCAAGGAAGCAGATAGAAAGTACCTGCGGAGGCTTCTTCGACGAGGTCATTCACCGTGTTGGTACTCTGCGAACCGCTAAAGGAGGGGAAGTAGGTTCCGGATGCTTTGTTTTGAATCTTATAACTAAAGATGCCGTCTGCGTATGAAGGATAAATATACCACTGGAACTCGTCGGCATTATCCACGGTGATGTTGTCTTCGTTGTTGGTGGAATAAGCCTGGTAAACATCTCCACTCGCTTTAGCACGCCAGGTGGCAGGACCTAACTTGCTGCGAATACCGGTGGGAGTTTTCTTTGCAGCTGTTGAAACCGGGAAGGGGAAGGCGATGTCAGCAGTCATGCTGTAAGTCTCTCCGTCTTGCGTGAAAGAAGCATTGCTGAGCGTATATTCACCTGCACCGGTGAGCACGGGAAGAGCCGTATGTGCTCCAGACCATCCGGTTGAATATGAGCCCGAGAAAGACTGACCTGTTTCAGGAGCAGTTAATGTGAAAGAAATAGGCACGCCGTCTGTAAAGGAAACGGGATAAATGCTCCAGTCAGAATTGCCTCCGGTGGAGGTGAGGACTTCTTTATTTCCATATAAGACAACCGTACTGCCTGCACCATTGTTATCAATGTGCTTTCCACAAGTGCCATCGGATTCCACTATGTTCCATCCAATGTGTGTGGCTACAGAATTGATATTATAAATCATGAATGCTTGAGCACCAGCACGGCTGTTTACGGTAAGGTCGCTGGCGATGTAACGTCCCGTAGCAAACTGAACATAGTATTGTCCGTCAGTGCCGGTGCCAAAGAAACGTACCAAGTACTTTTCATTACCGACAATGGACTGACCTTTTATAACCGTGCTTGTGGAAGCACGTTGGATATTGCTCATGCCGTTGTCATACATGGGAGTTTCGCCTCCACGGGTCTGCGTCATGATATACCAGTGGTCATTGTCATCAGCACCGCTCGCAACAGTCAAAAAGTCTGCCTTGGTGTCAGAAATCTGAATGTATTTTCCGTCGGGGAGCGTCGGAGATTGCTGATCCATCACATCGTCGAAAGTCCAAAGGTCGCAACCCTGACCTGAATTGTTGTGATCATTAACTTTCATGTAAGGACAGGCATTACCAGCAACACCATTATTGTTCAAACTCACACCGGCAGTGCCATTGGGGCGAATTGCCCAACTGTACTTTGAAGTATTTGCATTGGTCTGGTCGAGTGTCCAGTAGGTCGAGGCAGTCTCATCAAAAGTAATGGCAGAACCGGAGGTATTACCGGCAGCATTGATATACTTCCCGGTTTCCTTACTCTTCAGATAATATTGACCGGCTGTGGCAGTTGCCTCCAAAACAAAAATAGTACCTGTGGCGTGACGACCTTGAAGTGTGGTGCCGTCATCACCCAGATACCCCGAATGGTCTGTGGCAATACATTTAATCTTGTACTCTACACCCGGTAAAGGCTTTGTAGTAATCACATCAGCCCTTACCCCCCCTGTTACGCACAGCAGGAGCAAAGTCAGCAAAAAAGTAAACTTTCTCATAGTTGTAATATTAAGTGAATAATTGAATTGTCGAGGGAGAAGTAGGCAAGATTGTCTGCCATACAGTTTTACGCAGCAAATCTACAATTTTTCTGAAACTAAAATGTGCTATGCTGCACAGAAAATTACACTTCTTTACGCAAAGAAGAAAAAGTTTGGTTCAAATGCTCTTACACTGTTCCTTCGCATTCTACGTGAGACTTTTATTACTCTCCTTTAATTTCCATTAATCTGATTCATTAATGAGTCATTAACGGAGCAATTAATGAGCATTAATGTTCCTGTCCTAAAGAAGTCAAAGAGTCTAAGTCGTTTCGCTCCGGTCAAAAAGACTAAGAGTCAAAAAGACAAAGAGTCAAAGAGACTAAGAGTCAAAAAGGTCAAAAGGGTCGGCGCGGAATCCGTTTTCATTCGCCCAATTCGTGTTTAAATTCATTTTATTCCTTCCAATTCTGCGGATTCTGCGTGAGACAAAACTTCGCATGATTCGTGTTCAACTGCATAAGACGGAAACAACCTCCGACGAAACGGGTTCATCGGAGGTTGTCCTATAA
>JBJEAG010000261.1:0-8424 GCA_051868855.1 Alloprevotella sp.
CGAAGTTTGCAAGCGCCACAGTGACTTTTTCTATATTTCACTTGCTCAGAACAGCGGGCTGAGTGCCGCCATGAAAGCAGGCATTGACACTACACAGTCTCCTTTGGTAGGCTACATCGATGCAGATTTGCAGACTTCGCCTGAGGACTTCAACCTTCTGTTGCCCTACGCTTCTGACTTTGAACTCGTCATGGGCATTCGTGCCAACCGAAAGGACTCATTCTTCAAGAATCTTCAGTCCAAGATTGCCAACGGTTTCCGTCGTGCCATGACCGGCGACACAGCAAAGGACACAGGTTGCCCGCTCAAGGTGATGCGCACCGATGTAGCACGCCGTCTTCCTTTCTTCACCGGCATGCACCGTTTCCTTCCTGCTCTCATGTTGTTGGAACATGGGCGGATGATGCAGATTCCCGTGCGCCATTTCCCGCGCCTTGCCGGAGTCTCCAAGTATCATCTTTGGAATCGCCTGGTTTCCCCCTTCATGGACTGTTTTGCTTATCGTTGGATGAAGAAACGTTACATTCGCTATCAGGTTGGCGAGCACAACTTCACCGCCTCCGAAGCCTGACCCCACTTGCTTTCGCAGCATCATCACTATGAGTTCCATCTACGTCTATGCCATTGGCTTTGCCGCTCAGTTGTTCTTTTCCGCTCGCATCTTAGTTCAGTGGATAATGACGGAGCGTGCGCGCCATGTCCTTTCCCCCACTTTGTTTTGGGTACTTTCCCTTCTCGGTTCCTATCTTCTTTGCCTTTACGGTTGGCTTCGCACCGATTTCAGCATTGTGCTGGGGCAGTTTGTATCCTATTATATATATATGTGGAACCTGCGTGCCAAGGGAGTTTGGAGTCGTTTGCCGTGGATTGTGACTGCCGTGCTTTTGCTCACCCCCGTTGCAGCCATTGCCTGGGTTTCTCAGGACGCCGCCGGCTTTGTGCGTGATTTCCTTCGCAATGAAGAGATACCATGGTGGATGGTATGTTGGGGAAGCATCGGTCAGTTGGTTTTCACCTTGCGCTTTGTCTATCAGTTCGTCTATTCCCGCCGTCGTGGCGAATCTGTTCTTCCTGCCGGATTTTGGATTATGAGTCTCACCGGTTCTTTGCTGATTGTCAGCTACGGCGTAGCTCGTCTTGACCCCGTTCTCATTTTGGGTCAGAGTTTCGGCCTTGTCGCCTATTCCCGCAACCTTTGGATTGGAACGCGCGAGAAGCGTTCCGCAAACTCCTTGAATAAATGAAACAAGCACTTGTGACCGGCGCTGCCGGTTTCATCGGATTCCATTTGGTTCGTGCCCTCCTTCGTGCAGGCTATGCCGTGGTGGGCATTGATAATCTGAACTCCTACTATTCTCCCGCTCTGAAACTCGCTCGTCTCGCCGAGAGCGGCATAGATGCCGATGTTTTGGAGAAAGAGGGTAGGGCGTGCTCCGTCAAGGGAGAGTCCTATTGTTTTCTGAAACTCGACCTTGCCGACCGCGAAGCCATGGAACGACTCTTCGAGGAGAACCATTTCAACATTGTCATCAACTTTGCCGGTCAAGCCGGCGTGCGCTATTCCATTGAGAACCCCTATTCCTACGTTGAAAGCAACGTGCTCGGTTTCCTCAACGTCTTGGAGTGCTGTCGGCATCATCGTCCCTCCCATCTGCTCTATGCGTCATCGTCCAGTGTATATGGCATGCAGGATGTCACGCCCTATCGCGAAGACCAAATGACCGACACGCCTGTCAGTCTTTACGCTGCGACGAAGAAAAGCAACGAGTTGATGGCACACGCCTATTCTAAACTCTACGGCATTCCCGCCACCGGTCTTCGTTTCTTCACGGTCTATGGTCCTTGGGGGCGTCCCGACATGGCTCCCTTCCTTTTCCTTCGCAACGTCTTGGCGGGTCAGCCCATTCGCGTTTTCAATCACGGCGATTTGAGTCGCGATTTCACCTACGTTGATGACATCATTTCCGGCGTCATGTCCCTTTTGGACCACATTCCTTCCGATTCCGTTCCTCACATTGTTTATAACATAGGTCATTCCTCCCCTGTTCGTCTCATGGACTTTATCCGCGAGATTGAGCGTGTTGCCGGTCGTCCCGCGGTCATGAAGATGGAGGAAATGCAGCCCGGCGATGTCTATTCCACTTTCGCCGACACCACTCGTCTTCAGCAAGCCACGGGCTACGTTCCCCGCGTTGCTCTTCCCGAAGGAATCTCCCGTTTCTACGACTGGTATGTTGGGTTCTACGGTCAAGGTACAGATTAGTGCGATTGGGGTGAACTTTCTTCAGAATGAAAGGAACTTCTCCACGTTTTCGGGAGTAATGCATTCAAAAGTTGCATTCGGATAGGCAGTTTGAAAAGAAATTGGACAGCGAGTCACCGCTTTCTTCTGATTCCATTTAAACTCGTATGCAGAGATTCTGCCATCTTCCTCCTCCACATAGTCAATTTCCGTCTGTTGTTTTGTTCTCCAAAAATAACTTTGGGCAAATGTTCCGCGTGTGACATTGAGCTTCATCCTTTCTGCTATGACGAAATTCTCCCAAAGTTCTCCCACATCTTGCCTGTTTTCCATTTGTGCCATGTTTCCAATGACGGCATTGCGGATGCCCAAATCCCAGAAATAGATTTTTCGACTTGCCTTCAATTCATTCCTCAGGTTGCGGGAGAAACTCGGTAGTCTGAAAATGACAAATGACTTCTCCAGAACATCTACGTATTTCTCCACTGTTTTGGAGTCCAAACCGATGAGTGAGGCGACTTCGCTGAAGGAAACCTGACTGCCGATTTGCAGAGCCAAGGCTTTGAGAAGTCTCACCAGTTTGTCTGTTTTCTTCACTCCATCCAATGCGATGATGTCTTTATAAAGATAACTTTCAGTCAGCTCTTTCAAAGTTCCCCGTTCCTCGTTAGGGTTGTTAATGATCTCCGGATAGTAACCATACACCATTCTGTGAGGAATCATTCTCATTTCTTCAAGCATGCCGCCGTGTCTGACCATTTCGGAGAAGGTCAGTGGAAACATTCTGAATTCCCTTTTTCTTCCTGTCAATGTTTCATTGATTTTTGCGGAAAGTTCAAAACTACTGCTTCCCGTGGCAATGACTTGCACTCCGGGAATTTGATCTGTGATGAGTTTCATGCGGAGACCTATGTCCGGAATTCGCTGTGCTTCGTCAATCACAACAATCTTCTTGTTTGTCACCAAAGCCTTCAGCCGAGTGGAGTTCATGTGTTGAAAAAGATTTCTGACATCTTCTTCGTCTCCGTTTAACCACAGAACGTCCTCTCGCTGTTCCAGCATCATTTTCAGCAGGGTGGTTTTTCCAACCTGACGGGCGCCCATGATTGTGATGGCTTTCTTTCCATCCAACAAAGGATAGATTTTCTCTTGAAGCAGTCTTTGAATCATTTTGTCTCTGTTTTGTTGGAGGCAAAAATAGGTCAAAAACTGACCAAATCCAAAAAAGTCTTGGCTTTTTTGGATTTGATTCCGAAAAAGCCAAGACTTTTTCGGAATTGGGGGATAAAAACATAAAATGAAGTGCCCCGTCCGTTCACCGGGCGGGGCACTGTTTCGACATCTCTAAAGTACTGTTTCGACATCTCTAAAGCACTGTTTTGACATCTCCAAAGCACTGTTGCGATGTCTGTGAGGTCACGATTTTGTTTTCGTTCTGTTGTTCAAACTTTCAGTGCGTCAGAGTTGGATTTTCACGCCGGCGTTGAAGCGGGTGCCGTAGTGCTCGCTCTGCATGGTGCGTGAGCTGACACCTTGGTAGTAGCGCAGCGGCTGGTTCAGCAGATTGACGGCTTCGGCATAGACAGTTGTTTTGAAAGATTTGCCGAAAGTGTAGCCGATGTTCAAATCCAAATAGTGCACTTTGTCGTAGTAGCGATCGTAGAACGCGCTCGGTCCCATCTCGTCGATAAAGGCAGAGGCGAAGTTATAGCTCAGACGGGCGTTGAAACCGGCTTTTTCAAAGAAGAGCGAAGCGTTGGCAGTGTGTTCCGGCGAGCCGGGCATGCGCAGTCCGCTTTCGTTTTCGCGTCCCTCAAAGTTGAAGTTTTGAACGCGGGAGTAAGTGTAGGTGTAGTTTGCATAGATGCCGAGGCATTTGAGTGCCGGAGCGATGAAACCAAAGTCACGTTGGAAAGCCACTTCCACACCGAGAAGGTTCGCGTTGCCCGAGTTGCGGGGCTGGCAGAAAGAGGTGTAGATGTTTCCGTTCCACTCGTAGTTTCTCAACGTTTGTTCGACGATGATGTCGTTCACTCTTTTGAAGAAGATTCCGGCACTGACGAGACCCACGCTTTTGAAATAGTATTCGGCGTTAAGGTCGAGGTTATAGCTGACGGTAGGTTTCAGTCCCGGGTTTCCGAGTGTGATTTCGTTGTCGTTGCGGTCGATGCTGATGTTCGGCGCGAGTGCGGAATATTTGGGGCGTGCGATGGTGTTTGTGAAGGCTGCTCTGACTTTGAGGTCTTTCTGCGGTTCCCACTTAACGAGAAGTGAGGGCAGGAGGTTGATGTAGCTGTCGCTTTCGTAACCTGTGCGTGTCGTTTTGTCAGCATCGGCGTCGTAGTGGCTACCGCGGTAGCGCACGTGAGTGTTTTCGAGTCGCAGACCGACCATGGCGTCCCACTTTTCTCCCAGTTTCTGGTCGAAGCGCAGATAGGCGGCGGTCACGGTCTCCGTGGCTTTATAGTTTGTTGCCAGTTCCTCTGCCACCTGTTCCTTTTCGAAGAGCGTGGGGTCATTGAGATTGAGATGACCGACATATTCTTTGCTGACGAAGTTTCCGAGGACATAATTGTTGTCCGGCATGTAGCCGCTTCTGTTTTGATTGACGGCGGCGTTCAAGCTTGCCTGGTTGAAGGCGTCTTCGTCGAGCGGCGTGTATTCGTAGAAATCAATTTCTTTCTCTTTGCTCTTTCTGACGAACTTTGCTCCGAAGGAAAGTTTGTTTCCGTAGCGTCCCGTTTTGAGCGGAAGTTTGAAATCCACCTTTGCTTTGAGGTCGCGTTCCATGATGTCTTCCTGCTGTTCCGTCAGTTCTTTGAGCGAGAAGTCCTCGTTGAGCGTCATGGTGCTTCCTTCCTGCGGCGTGGCGAGCGGCCATTTCTCATCGCTGAGGTCAATGTTGAACTTTTGTTTCTTGAGTTGATAGTCGATGTATCTCTCATTCGGGCGTTCCTCGGAGGCTTGGGCGTAGTTCAGGCTCCAATCCATGCCGAGTTTTCCGATGAGATGCTCACCGCCGAGCGTGTAGTCCATCGTGCGCTGACGTTCGAGACGCGCGTTTCGGTTGTCGGGCGTGCCCGCTTTGGTTTGGATGCGCACGGTCGCTTTGTTGTTTTCCACGCATTCGCCGTCCTCGAGGTTGAGGTCTTTGAGCGTCAAGCGGTATCGGTTTTCCCAGTCGTTTCGATTGTTGAAAATTCCCTTGAAGTTGAGACTATGGTTTTTGTTAATGGTGAAGTCGAGCGCGGCAGAGTAGCTTTGTCTTTCGCGCGTAACGTAATATTGTCGCAACTGGTAGTCCGTGATGGTCACCTTTCCGGTGTTCACGTCCTTGTCCCAAACAAATTCCACGTCGTCGCTGCCCGCGGGCGAGTTTTGGTAGGAAGCGGCGAGCATCAGTCCGAGACGGTTTTTGAAGAAGCGCTGACCGTAGGTGAAACCAAGATTCAGGTTCAGTTTCTCGCTCACCTGGTTCCAACCTGTTCCGGCAGTGGCGGTGATGAAGCGTTTGTAGGGCGAATTTTTCGTCACCAAATTGATGCTGCCGCCGATGGCGTCGGCGTCCATCTCGGGAGTGATGACTTTGTTCACCTCGACCATTTGAATCATGTCGGCGGGAATGAGGTCGAGTTGCACGTTTCGCGTGTCTCCCTCGGCGGAGGGGACGCGGTTTCCGTTGATGGTGACGCTGCTCAGGTCGGCAGAAGTTCCGCGCACCTGTCCGAAGCGCGCTTCTCCCTGATCATATTGCACGTTGATACCGGGAATTCTTTTCAGTGCGTCACCAATGTTTGAGTCCGGGAACTTCCCGACTTGGTCTGCACTGACCACGTTCGTCAGATTAAGATTGTTTTTCTGTGTGTTGAGCGCGCGTGCCTGTCCGCTGAACGTTCCGCGCACCTCGGCTTCGCCCAGTTCCACCGCTTCGCGCAGCGTGAAATCCTGTTCGAGCGTGACGCCGGTTTCAATCTTCACTTTGATTTCCAAAGTGGCGAGACCGACGTAGTGTGCCTTGACGGTGTAGGTGCCGGGTTTCAGGCCCTGCATGACGAATCGCCCCGCCTCGTCGCTGACGGCGGTGACGTGGAGCGCGTCGATGCTGAGCAGTGCGCCGGGAAGGAAGTTCCCGTTTTCGTCCACGACACGTCCCTTCACATTGCCGCCTTTTTCGGCAGCGGGAGTGGCGGGAGTGGCGGGAGTGGCAGCCACGGTTTTCACCGGTTCTGCCGGACTTGTCTTTCGGTTGGCGTCACGTCTGTCTGCCAGACCGACTTGCGGAGCGAGTGCGCCCGCGGTCAGGAGTGCGGAAAGCACGACCCATGATTTTTTTCTCATAAATTCTTTCAACTAAGTGTTAGTTCGTGTTTTGTCGCTGCAAAAGTAGGGGGCGCGTGTTACGTTCTTTTTACGGATTTGTTACGCTCTTGTGAACATTTTCCCGCCGACCGAAATCTTCACACTTTCTTAAGCGCAACGAAACCTTTCCTTCACATTTTCGTCACACTTTTGCAGCGCAAATTTCCTGACGCTCAGAAAAATTCTCTATATATTATATTGTATATGAAACGCACGTTTTCTTCCATTTTTCTCCTCTTCTCGTTCCTTTTCCTTTCCCTCTCTTCCGTCTTGGCGCAGAACCCGCAAGCGTGGAAACCGCTCAAGGGTACGCTCAATTTCTTTGTTTGCAACGACACGGGACGAAATGGCTACTATTCCCAAAAGCCCATCGCCGTACTCATGGGACAGATGGCTGAGACGTTTGGTCCGGAGTGCGTCTTTGCCGCCGGCGACGTTCACCATTTTGACGGCGTTCAAAGCACTGCCGACCCGCTCTGGCTCACCAACTATGAACAAATCTATTCTCACCCGGAACTGATGATTCCCTGGCATCCCGTCTTGGGAAATCATGAGTATCGTGGCAACACTCAAGCCGTCCTCGACTACTCCTCCGTTTCGCGCCGCTGGCAGATGCCCGCACGCTACTATTCCAAGGTTTTCAGCAAGAAAGACCTTTCGATTCGTTTCGTCATGCTTGACACCACGCCGCTCATTGAGCGCTATCGTGAGGACACTCTCAACTATCCCGACGCCGCGCGGCAGAGTCGTGAGGCGCAGTTGGAATGGCTCGACCGCACCCTTTCGGACGCTCGCGAGGATTGGGTCATTGTCATCGGTCATCATCCTATCTTGGCGGAGACGCCCAAGGATGTTTGCGAGCGCGAGGACATGCAGCGCCATTTGCTCCCCATCTTCGAGAAGCACCCGAACGCCAGCCTCTACGTTTGCGGTCACATCCACAACTTTCAGCACCTTCGCCGCAGCGGATTCGCCACTGATTTCATCGTCAATTCCGCCGGTGCGCTGAGTCGCAAAGTGAAGGAGACGGAAGAAACCGTCTTCTGCTCCCCGCTGCCCGGTTTCTCCGTGATTTCCGCCACCCGCGACGCGCTGAACCTCCACTTCATCGACAAGGACGGCAAGGTGATTCACACCGTCAGCCGAACCAAGTGAACCGCGCTCCGTTTACCCCCGATTTTGGGGCAGAAAATGCACCGTGAAGCGTGATTTTCGATTTTAACACTTCTTGCTTTCGACGATTTTATTTTGTATATTTGTATAGAGATAAGGGAGGAGCCGCGCTCCTCCCTTTTTTAGGGCGTTTTCCTTGGAATTTGGGCGAAAAGTCAAAGGATTCGGAAAAATTTTCTCCTTGAAAATTTCAATTTTCTTCCGGCTCAAAAAATTGAGTCAAAACGTAGGAAAAACTTTTCAGTAGAAAGTTTGGATTTGTCGCGGAGGCCGTGTTTCGAGAAGTTAAAAATGTTAATGTCGATTCGGCAAAAACCGCGCGTTTTTTTCAGAACGTGAGAGGACGAAAGAAACTGATTTTATTGAAACATTAATGCTCATTAATTGTTTCATTAATGCCTCATTAATTTAAATAGGAAAGAAAAAAATAGGAGGTGACGTGTCTCACGTCACTCAGCCACTTGTGAGCATCAACTTGGTAATAGTTGCAATCGGTGGCGCGGACGCGATGAATCGGATTAGCGACGCAAAGAAATAGGAGGTGACGTGTCTCACGTCACTCAGCCACCTGCGAGCGTTTAGTCGGTTATTTGCAGCAATCGGTGGCGCGGACGCGATGAATCGCGTCCCTACCTGCTGACCGCCCTCAA